>CAKUKJ010000293.1 GCA_934662525.1 uncultured Coriobacteriales bacterium
CCATCCACCTGGGCGAGCGCGACTGCTCGGTGCAGCGCCGCCACCAGAAGCTCATCGAGGAGGCGCCGAGCCCCGCCCTTTCGCCCGAGCTGCGTCAGGAGATGGGCGAGGCCGCCGTGCGCGCCGTGCGAGAGGTGGGCTACACCAACGCCGGCACCATCGAGTTCCTGCTCGACTCCGACGGGCGCTTCTACTTCATGGAGATGAACACCCGCATCCAGGTCGAGCATCCCGTCACCGAGCAGATCACCCTCACCGACCTGGTGAAGGAGCAGATTCGCATCGCGGCGGGCGAGCCCATGAGCATTGCCGGCAACGCCCCGTATTCGCCTGTGGGTCACGCCTTCGAGTTCCGCATCAACGCCGAGGACCCCGACCACGGCTTCCGCCCGTGCCCCGGCACCATCACGAAGCTCGTGCTCCCCGGCGGCCCTGGCGTGCGCGTCGACACCCATGCCTACCAGGGGTACAAGATCCCCCCGACATATGACTCGCTCGTGGCAAAGCTCATCGTGTGGGGCCGCGACCGCGACGAGGCACTTGCCCGCGCCTACCGTGCGCTCTCAGAGTTCCAGATCGAGGGCATCAAGACCACGATTCCCTTCCATCTGGCCGCCATTTCGCAGCCGGCGTTCCAAGAGGGCGCTGTGTACACCGACTTCATTGAGACATATCTGCCTGATTTCCTCAAGTAGGGTCTCTCCCAGGGCGTCTCGGCCGTTGTTGGGGCTATAATCTTGCGCAGCCTTGTGCGCTTTGATTGTCAAACCAATCGCCCGCTTGGCATCAGGCGGGCGATTTTTGTGATGGAAGGGACTCGACATGGACGAGGAAATCCGCGTAAACGATCTAGTTGTGGCCCCCGAGGTCGTCGAGACCATCGTGCGCCTGTCGGCCGAGAAGGTCGAAGGCGTCGCGGCCGTGGGGCAGCCTGCCGATTTGAACGGACTTTTCTCGTTCTTCGCGCCGAAGAAGGCCGACACGACCGTTCCTGCCGTTACCCTTAAGCTCGTTGATTCCAAGCTTGATATTACCGTCCATCTTGCGGTGCTCTTCGGCTATTCCTTCGTGACCCTGGCGCAGTCTGCGCGCGAGCTTGTCGCGAAGTCCGTCGAGTCCCAGGTGGGCGTGGAGGTCGGCGCCGTCAACGTATACATCGATTCGCTGCTGTTCCCGAAGGAGTAGGTCGCTTTGACTAAGATTGTCGGCCGCACGCGCGCTCGCGTCCAAGCCATTCAGTTGCTTTTCCAGGCTCAGGTTCAGAGCCTTGACGTTTTCGACCTGCTGCGCGGGGGTTCCTTCGCCCTTGAGGACGGCCCTGTCGATCCGTTTGCCGAGGAGTTGGCCCGAGGCGTCGCCGTCAACCGCCTTGCCATCGAGCGCATGCTCGACAACATCTCCACCTGCTGGAGCTATTCGCGCATGCCGCTTGTCGACCGCACCATTATGAGCGTCGCCCTCTTCGAGATGTTCATGCAAGACGACACGCCTACCTCCGTCGCCATTTCCGAGGCGGTCGAGATTTCCAAGGTCTACGGCGGCGACGACTCGTCCAACTTCGTCAACGGCATCCTGGGCAACGTCGCCCGCTTGGCCGAGGAGACCCCCGGCGTCTCCCTCGCCGTGCTTGCAAACCGCGTGGCCGAGATGGCTGCCCAGCAGGCCGCCGGCCAGGCTGCCGAGGGCGGCCAGTCCGAGGGGGCCTCGACGTACGACGAGGACGACGACCTCGACGCGCTCGGCGCCGACCTCGACGCTGAGGCCGACGGGGAGCACGAAGCCCCGGTTGAGGAGGCTGACGCCCGGATAGCGACCGAGGCCGAGGAGCCGGCTGGCGGCGCCGCCGAGGCTGCCGAACAGGACGGCGGCCTTGAGTAACGCCAGCCGCTACGGCGAGGTCGTCTCCCGGCTCGACGAGATCGTCAGCACTGTCAAGTCGAAGGACTCCTCCATCGAGAGGAGCCTCGACTTGCTCGACGAGGCGCTCCGCCTTTCCATGGAGGCCGTCGAACAAGTCGACATTGCCGAGGTAAGCGCCCAAGAGGTTTCCAAGGGCGACGAGGTCTCGGCCTGATACAAAGTAGGTTTGCCGTGGCAAAGATTCTTGACAGAATTCATAAACCCGACGACCTGCGCGATTTGTCCTTTGATGAGTTGGGCGAGCTAGCCCAGGAACTTCGCGCAGAGATGATCGAGGCGACTTCCGTCAACGGCGGTCATCTCGCGTCGTCTCTCGGCGCGGTCGAAATCATCTTGGCCGCGCATCGCGTCTTGCGCCTGCCGCATGACAAGCTCCTGTTCGACGTGGGCCACCAGGCATATGCCCACAAGCTTTTGACCGGCCGTCGCGCGGGTTTTGAGCGCCTGCGCAAAACGGGCGGTGTCTCCGGCTTCACGCGCAGGGACGAGAGCCCCTATGACGTGCACGACGCCGGACATGCTTCCGATGCGCTTCCCACGGCCCTGGGGCTGGCCCTTGCGCGCGACATCGAGGGGCTCGACACGAACATCGTCACGGTCGTGGGCGACGCGTCCATGGCGGGTGGCCTGTCCTACGAGGCGCTCAACTACATCGGTCAGCAGCAGTTCAAACGTTTCGTCATCATACTCAACGACAACGAGATGAGCATCTCGCGGTCGGTGGGCGCTTTTGCGAGCTATCTGGCCGGCATTCGCACGAGCAAGGCCTACACCAACGTGCGCGACTCAGTCGAGGGCGGGCTCTCCCGGTCGGGCAAGGTGGGCGACACCCTCGTGCGCCTCGGCGAGAAGGCCAAGGAGGCAACGAAGCACTTCCTCATCCCCGGCATGTTTTTCGAGGACATGGGATTCACGTATCTGGGTCCCATCGACGGACACGACCTGTTTCTCATGCAGGAGTCGCTTGAGCGCGCCCTCTCGATGGACAAGCCCGTCATCATCCATGCCGTGACGAAGAAGGGCTTGGGGTATGCCCCCGCTCAGGCCAATCCCGAGGTGTTTCATGGCGTGGGGCCTTTCGACATCGCCACGGGCGAGGTGAAAAAGGCACAGGGCGGCGCTCCCACCTATACGAGCGTCTTTTCCAAGCGCCTCATCGCCGAGGCGCAGGAGAACCCCTGCATCGTGGGCATCACGGCCGCCATGCCCGCAGGCACCGGTCTCGATGCGTTTGCGCGGCGCTTCCCCAAGCGCTTCTTCGACGTCGGCATTGCGGAGGAGTGCGCCGTCACTATGGCGAGCGGGCTTGCCATCGGCGACTTCGTGCCGGTCGTGGCGGTCTATTCGACGTTCTTGCAGCGTGCTTACGACGAGATTGCCACAAACGTCTGCCTGCAAAACCTCCACGTCGTCTTTGCCGTGGATCGCGCAGGCCTGGTGGGGGAGGACGGATCCACCCATCACGGTGCGTTTGACCTCGCCTATCTGCGCACGCTGCCCAACATGCGCATCGTCGCCCCGTCAGACGAGGCCGAGCTGGCGTGCGCTCTGCGAGCGGCCCTCGCGGCCGATGGACCTTTTGCCATCCGCTTTCCCCGTGGAAAGGCCGAGGGGGTCGATGTGCCGGAAAACCCCGAGGCGCTGCCTGCGAGCGCGCGCGTGGCACATGGGCCCGCACAAGGGCCGGTGGACGTGAGCATCCTTGCCTTGGGCCGCATGGTGGGCCGCAGCGTGGCTGCTGCCTGCGAGCTTGAGGCAGCCGGCCTGTCCGTGCGCGTCTATGACATGCGTTGGGTCAAGCCGGTCGATGCCGAGGCGGTCAAGACTGCCGCGCATGACTCGGCCCTGCTTGTCAGCGTTGAAGACGGGACTCTCAGCGGGGGGTTTGGTTCGGCCGTGCTCGAGGCCCTTGCTGAT
>CAKUKJ010000294.1 GCA_934662525.1 uncultured Coriobacteriales bacterium
AGCCTGCGCTATCTTTTAGAATCTCGAGGCGTTCTGGCAGGAGGGTTCTCCGGACTATATCCCGCGCTCGTCCCCGAGGCGGGCACGGGATATTTCGCTGTCCTGGGGCACGGCGCTATCAGCTCAGTCAAATAAGAAGCAAATAAGAATCAAATACCAGTCAAATAAAATGCGGCCTGACATGATTGCTAAAGACGCTGGTAGAACACCTGTATAGCGCCGCATCGCTTCTCTGTCAGGTCAAAACGCGGGTTACGAGTCAAATAAAGGCGCGCCGTCGTACATGCTGAGCTGGCACCCGATGACGATGAAGAACAAATGGGTCGTTCGTCGTCATCGTCATCGGGCAGGCGTACTATGCCCACCAAGGTACGTAGCGCATGTTCTTTTTTGAAGCGGCTGGGTCAAGTTGCTTGATGAGTTTTTGTTCCATGCATTCCTTTACCAGGCGAGACACCTGCGCCGACTGGGAGTCGGTAAGACCGAACCGCTCACGTAGAGATTTGTTGGTCGCGGCGTCGGCATTGGCGTATTTGACGCATGCATGCCAATAGCAGGCCATCCTGCGCCCATCGGGGGAGAGGTTCTTGAAAGGGATGTCCGCAAAGAGGCTTACGCGCGTGCTGCTGCCTGCCGTATCGATGCGTGGAGCGGGGAGCTGACGCAGCTCGCACGCTGCGACCATCTTGTCCCAACCGCTGCCTGCCTCTTCACAGAAATCGAGTCTTCTCAAGAGCGCCGCCATCTGCTCGTTTCGGGAACGTGGCAGGTCGTTGAGAATGCGCAGGGTATCGATGAGGGGCGTGCCCGGGTTTGTTATCTCAACCCTTGATTCAACAATCTCCAATCAAATAAGAAGCAAATAAGAATCAAATACCAGTCAAATAAAATGCGGCGCGTCAATGAATGAAAGTCGCTGGTAGATTGGTTGCCTCTGATTGGAAGGCGTTCGCTATGGGTCAAAACGCGGGTTACGAGTCAAATAAGGGTTTCGCGTTGGCTGCGTTGCGTCGGGGTTGTCGGGGGGTGGGGGTATTCGAGGCGGGCACGGTTTGCAGCCTGGGCGAGGGGTCATTTTCGCATGTGCTTGCCTTGTTTCCGAGCGCGTCGCAATCTGGCTGCTCGCACGGCGAGCCAAAGGGCGAATACGAGCAGGACGGCGCCTCCGGCGATATAGAGAAGGTTTTCGAGCCTGAGCAGGGAGGAAGGCTCAAACGTGGTCGATGCGTCAGGGGAGGGGTCGACGGGCTCCTGCACGGAAGCGTCCTTACCCGCGTCGGCGGTGCCTGCCTGCTCGGGCGAGGACGCCTCGTCGTAAACGCGCTCGCAGTACACGAGCATGCGGCTGGGGCTGGGATGCACGCCGTAGGGGTGGCAGGTGAGCAAGGTGAGCAGGTCGCGGCCTTCCTGTACGGCACAGGCCGAGGCGTCGTCGGGGCTGACGACCACGACCTGTGCCACGCGGTAGTGCAGGGTCTCCCAGAAGTTTGTGACGTACACGTCGTCGCCTAGGGCAAGCTCCTCGATGTCGCGAAACATCGCCGCCGTCGTCCAGCCGCGATGGGCGGCGACCACGCAGTTGGAGTCGGCCTGCCCAAGGGGCAACGAGGTACCGGCCACGACTGCGGCCCCCTTCGCCATGTTCTCCTCCGACGCGCCGAAATATAGGGGGAGGTTGCAGCCCATCTTGGGAATCGAGATGGACCCGATGAGGTCGTCCTGCCCGGTTTCAAGCCCAAGCCCCGCCGCGTCGGCGGTGGTGAACGGGTCGTTTATGGCGCCTGCCTGCCCGGTGCGCACACGCTCGTTGTACGACTCGAAGCGCCGGCGGGCCTCGTCTGATTCGCTCGCGCTGTCTGCGCTGTCGCTTGTGCTGGTGCCAGCGGCCGGATCGGCCGAGTTGCCTTCTGAGCTGGCGGCGGTGGGGGAGCCGGACTCGTCCTGCCGTGTGCCGACCGCGCTTTCCAGCTCGGCTATCTGCGCGTCCATCTCGCGCTGGGCCACCCAGTTGGAGACGGGCCTCCAGAGAAACAGGGCCAGCCCTGCGACAAAGACCAGGCACGCAATCACCGTCGGCCAGGTGCGGCGGCCTTTTTTATCTGCGGCCACGGCTGCTCCGCCTCCCGTCGCCATCAGGCGGTTTCGGTGCGAAATGCGCGCCCTCGCCGCGCGGGGCGCGCGGGGTGTGGGCACCGCCCCGATGATCTTCATACTCATAGCGAGAGACAAAACCGGCGGTGGCGCTCGCCCCGCTGCGCCTGCGACCTCTGCGCTTGAGGCGGCTCGCCAGCAGCGCGGCTATGCCGCCCGCGCCGGTGACGCCTATGCCGATTGCGATGCCTGTCAGCGAGTTTTTGAGAATCTCGGGGCTTGTGCGCTGCTCTGCGCTGGAGAGGGCGTCGCTGGAGAGGGAACCGTCCTCGCTGAGCCAGCCATCGGGCACCTCGCAGCGCGTGCCGCGCACGAGCAGGCGGTGGGAGTTCACGCCGTAAGGCGTGCAAGTAACGAGCGTGACGAGGTCGGCGCCGTCTACCACGGCCAGGCCGTCGGTCTGCTCGGGGAGCACCACGTCTATCTTGTCCACCTGGTAGGCGTGCGTCTCGCCCATGACCTCGATGAAAAAGTAGTCGCCGATCTGGAGCTGGTCGAGCGAGTCGAAGATCTTGGTTGCCGGCAGCCCGGTGTGCCCGGCCAGCACGCTGTGGGTGGAGGGGCCGCCCACAGGCAGCGCCGTGCCGGGCATGTGACCCACGCCCTTTTGCAGCACGTTGTCTTCCACTGTGTGATAGATGGGCAGGTTGGCCCCGATGGAGGGGATGACGAGCGTCGCCATGACGCCGTCGCCGGCGACGTTGAGCGTGGAGAGGTACTCCAGGTCGGACTGCGTGGCCTCGTCGGCGTCGAACGGGTCGGTGACCACGGTGAGCCCCTGCGCCAGGCGCGCGTTATACGCCTGCGCCGCCTCGATCTGGGCGGTGAGCTCCTCAGGCTCGTCGGTCTTTATCTGCTGCACCGTCTGCTGCTGCGTGCTTGTCACCTTGTCGCGTTCGGCTTGGGCGAGCATGTCGCTGACGGTTGGGTAGGCGATGAGGGCAAGGCCCAGGATGAGGGACAGCGCCGCCGCCAAGAGGGGCATGCGGCTGCCGCGCGACTCGGCGCGGCCGTGTTTGCGGCCGGCCGGCTGCGTAGCTCTCGGCGCGTCATGGTGGTTGCGGTGCGGTCTGTGAGTCATGCCCTCATCCAAAATCGGGGAGGAGCCACGTGCGGCCCCTCCCCGGCGTGTCGTGCGTGTGGGAGTTCGTGCTTTTGGCGCTTAGCGGTTGGAGTTGCGGCGGCGGGCAAGCACCACAAACCCGGCCGCACCCGCCATGAGCACGACGCCGGCTGCCGTCAGCGCCACCGTGCCCTCGCCGCCCGTCGTGGGCAGGACGCCCTGCTTGGGGTCGATGACGTTCTCGGCCTTCACGAAGTAGTTGGTCTCGGTGACTTCGGCGGTCGCAGGGTTGTCGCGTGTGGCATTATCGGCAGAAAGCGTGATTTCGAAGTCCTCAACCTTCTGGTATCCGGTGGGAACCTTCGTCTCGGTGATGGTGTACGTGCCCGCCGCAAGGCCACCGAGGGAGACGTAGCCGTTGTTGTTGGAGACGAAGGTGTTGTTGCCCTGCTGGTCTGTCATGATGTTGCCGTCGGCATCTTTAACCTGGAACTCGGCGCCGGAGAGCGGGCCGTTGGTGTCGCCGGCAATCTTGGCGAAGCAGAAGCCGTAGGTCTTGACGGTGGCGGGGTCATCGGGGGTGTCGACGGTGCCTTCGACATAGGGGC
>CAKUKJ010000295.1 GCA_934662525.1 uncultured Coriobacteriales bacterium
GGTTGAATCCGCGCGATCGCGCTCGAGGATGCGACGGTAGATGTCCTCTTCGCAGGGTTGGTCGTCAGAGCCGGCAAAGCGCTGGGCGTTCTGAACGCTGCGCCTATGGGCGCGCGCACGAGCGTCGGCGGTGAGAAAGACCTTGACCTCGGCATCGGGGAAAACGACAGTCCCGATATCGCGCCCCTCGGCCACGACGTCGGACTGGCCTGCAAGCTTGCGCTGGAGCGCGACCATCGACGACCGCACGGCGGGAATGCTCGACACGGAGCTCACGGCTTCGTCCACACTCGGCGTGCGGATGTCGCCCGTCACATCGCGCCCGGCCAGGAAGACGCGCTGGCCGCCGTCGGCAGAAGGCGCAAAGGCGAGTTCGAGCGACCTCGCGACCTCGCCCAACGACGCCTCGTCAGACAGATCGAGTCCGGACTCAAGGGCTACAAGGGCTACGCAGCGATACATCGCCCCCGTGTCAAGATATACGAACCCCCTGTCCTGGGCTATGGCGCGCGCCACCGTCGACTTGCCCGCGCCTGCCGGGCCGTCGATTGCAACCTTCATGTCTTACTCCAATCTTGCTTTCCGAAAGCATTAAGGCAACATTGCGTTTATTGAAGCTAAACTTGACCGTGACTATCTTGCTTTCTTGAGGCTTCGCGGGTCGACCCCCAGCCGCGTCCCCGTGTACCGTCCGGTTTGCGAGGCCTTGCGCAAGGCCTCCACCTCGCCGGCGTTGAGAAGCCTCCACTTCCCCACCGGCAACCCTGCGGCAGTGATAGGCCCGAAACTCACGCGGTTGAGGCGGAAGACCGGATGCCCCACATAGGAAAGCATGCGCTTGACCTGGCGCTTGCGTCCCTCGTGAAGCACGAGCTCCACCATGTCGTCGCTGTCACGCATGCGCGGGTCGTACACGTCGCGCCCTTCGTACTCGCTGAGCGTGCGAACTTCGGCAGGCGACGTCATACCGTCGTCGAGCTCGACTCCCTCGCGCAGCCTGCGGACGTCGAGCGACGAGAGCCTGCCTGCCACACGCGCATGGTAGGTTTTGTCGACATGGGTGCTGGGATGCAGCAGGCGCGCCGCGAGCTCGCCGTCGGTCATGAAGAGCAGCACCCCCGTCGTGTCTTGGTCAAGGCGACCCACGGGGAACAGGCCGGGATAGCGATCGGTGGGAACAAGCGATGCCACCGTAGGGCGCCCATATGGGTCGTCCATTGTGGTGAGGCAGCCCTCAGGCTTGTTGAGCACGATGTAGACGTTGCCGTCCGACAGGCTCACGACCTTCCCGTCGACCGTCACCACGTCTACCAGCGGGTCGACCTTCGTGCCAAGCTCGGTGGCAACTTGGCCGTTCACGCACACACGGCCCGCCGTCATGAGGTCTTCCGAACCCCTGCGGCTGGCAGCGCCCGCACGGGCCAAGAACTTCTGCAAGCGCATGGGAACGATACGCTCCTCGTTTGCAGGCTTCTCAGATGCTTCCATTTACGCTTCTCCATCCACATCTGTCGCAACTTCAGCCGGTTGACCGCAGCCAGGCGCCGCAGAGGATGCCTCGCCTACCACGCCGGCCGCAAACTCATCCCCGTCGGAGCCGCTTTCCCCATCGCTTCCAGTGCCGGCTGCCATCTTGGCGCCAAGACGCTCGCTGATGAGCCTGCGTGTCTGCTCATCAGGGGCAAAGTCTTCAAGCGGCGGCAAATCACCGAGGTCGTGCAGGCCAAACCGTTCCAGGAACGCCTTCGTGGTTCCAAACGTCGAGGCGCCCACGCCCTCACGGTGCGTCAGCTCCCGGACAAGGCCTTTGTCGATGAGCGAGCTGATGGCGCTGTCCGAGTTCACACCGCGCACCGCCCGCACGCCGTCGCGCGTGGCGGGCTGCGTATAGGCGATGACCGCAAGCGTCTCAAGCGCGGCGGCCGAGAGCTTGCGCGTGTCCCACGACTTCACGAACGCCCGAACCGTCTCATCGTGGCTTGGGTGCGTGTACAGACGCCAGCCGCCGGCGACATACCGCAGCTGAAACCCCCGCCCAAGCTCGGCGTACTCCATAGAAAGGTCCTCAAGGGCCGACTTGGCGGCCTCGCGCTCGATTCCCAGGACCTCGGCAAACACGGCCGTCTCGACAGGCTCGGTGGCCACAAGGAGCAGCGACTCGAGCACCGAGCGCATGTCGTCGACCTCCAGGGCCTTCAATTGCCGCTCATTCACGCCTGCTCCTCCCCCGACGCGGACAGCTCTCCAAGAAGAGCGCGGTCAAGCGCCTTGTCGTGCGATGTAATGGTGATGTCGCCGAATATCTCTTCCTGCTCCAACCCTACGATGTCTCGTTTCCCCAGCTCCAGCAAGGCAAGGATGCTCACGACCTTGTTCTGGGTGGATGGGTTGTCCTCCACGAGCTCGCTGAAAAGCATGCGGCGTCGGGCGCGCACCACCGTGTCGACCTGGGCGACCCGCTCCTCAAGGGGCATGCGCTTGGCCGCGATGTGCTCGCTTTGCAGCAACACGAGCTCACGGCGGCCCAGGAAGCGCGCGCATGTGCGAGCGAGCTGCTCGGTCGTCACGCCTTTGAGGTAGTCGGGCGCGGCGTCGCGGAAGCGCTCGTCGGGGCCGATGGTGCGCGGATGCATGCGCGACTCGGCCAACATGCGCGCCTCAAGGGAGCCGGCCGCCATCTTGTACGTGCGGTATGCCATGAGACGTGCGACGAGGACGTCGCGCATCTCGTCGGCGGTAAGGTCCTCATAGCCATCGTCATCGTCAGGCTCGTCGTCAACCACAGGGTCGTCTTGAACAAGGGCGGCTGCCTTGAGATCGAGCAACGTCGCAGCCACAAGCACAAAATCGCTTGCCACCTCGAGGTCCACGTCGGGCATGCTCGCGACCTCTGCAAGGTATTGGTCGGCCACGGCAGACACGCTGACCGTCCCGATGTCTATCTTTTGACGCATCACAAGCTGAAGGAGCAAATCGAACGGCCCCTCGAAGCCTGCGACGGATACACGGTATGCCACAGGGCGCCCCTAGGGAATCAACACGTGCAAGACGGCGTAGGCCGTATGCTGGAGATACCACCCGAGCGGGTCCCACGGCGTAACCATCGGGACAAGAAAGAGCAGCGCGAGCAGGATGAACATGGAATATTGCTTCACTTTATAAAACTTCTCCATGCCGGAGGGAGTGAGAAACGCCGTCACGATGCTCGCGCCGTCGAGGGGCGGCAACGGGATGATGTTGAAGAACAGAAGCACCAGGTTGATAAGGCAGTAGTAGTAGCCGATGCGATACATCCAAAGCAAGGCCTCATAACCCGCCGACGACATGGTGGGAGAGAAGAGCTGCTGGGCCATCAAGCACAGGCCGGCCCCCGCAAACGCCTGAAGGAGGTTGGAGGCCGGGCCGGCGAACGCCACGATGAGCTCGCCCTTCTTGCGGTCCTTGAAGTAGACGGGGTTATACGGCACCGGCTTGGCGTAGGCAAAAATCGGGCCGCCGATGAAGCTCATGATGAGCGGCAGCAACACCGAGCCGAACGGGTCGAGGTGTTTGGCGGGATTGAGCGTCAGCCTGCCGGCACGCTTGGCCGTGGGGTCCCCCAGGCGATAGGCGGCGTAGCCGTGCGCGATCTCGTGCACCATGATAGAAAAGACGATGCAGACAAGCTCGATCAAGATGATGAGGATGCGTTCGGGCGTCATGGAGCTCATTTGACGAACCCCCTTATGAAATGCAGGAGCTTGGCAAGCAGGAAGAAACAGACCGCAAGGAGGGCAAAATCCGTGCGGAACACCCCGCCGAAAGGAGACGCGACCACCC
>CAKUKJ010000296.1 GCA_934662525.1 uncultured Coriobacteriales bacterium
TTTCATCACCACGCCCATCTACTACGTGAACGCCGCCCCGCACCTGGGCACGGCCTACTCCACCATCGTGGCCGACGTACAGGCGCGCTTCCGCCGCATGGACGGCTATGACACGTTCTTCCTCACCGGCGTCGACGAGCACGGCCAGAAGGTCGCCGACTCGGCCGAGGCCCACGGCATGACTCCCCAGCAGTGGTGCGACACGCAGGCCCCTGCCTTCCAGGAGCTTTGGCGCACGCTCGAGATCACGAACGACGACTTCATCCGCACCACCCAGGAGCGCCACGTCAAGGCGGTGCAGCACCTCTGGGAGGTCCTGAAGGACAAGGGGTACATCTACAAGGGCAAGTACGAGGGCTGGTACTGCGTGCCCGAGGAGACGTTCTTCACCGAGACCGACGTGCGCCACGCCAACACCGACGAGCAGGGCAACTACGACGAGACCGCCGTGCCCCTGTGCCCCGACTGCAAGCGTCCGCTTGAGCGCATTCAGGAGGAGAGCTGGTTTTTCAAGCTTTCGGCGTTCCAGCGGCAGCTGCTCGACTTTTATGCCGCGCACCCCGACTTCATCCAGCCCGAGATTCGCCGCAACGAGGTCGTGAGCTTTGTCGAGGGCGGCCTGAAAGACCTCTCCGTCACGCGCACGACGTTCGATTGGGGCATCCCGCTGCCGTTCGACCCCGAGCACGTGACGTATGTGTGGTTTGATGCGCTCATCAACTACATCACGGCCGTCGGTTACGGCGACCCCGATGCCGCCGAGCGCTTCAACCGCTTCTGGCCGGCCCAGCAGCACATCGTGGGCAAGGACATCATCCGTTTTCACTGCGTCATCTGGCCCGCGATGCTCATGGCGGCGGGCCTGCCCGTGCCCGAGCACGTGCTGGCTCATGGCTTCCTCCTCGTCAAGAACCCTGAGACGGGCAAGGGCGAGAAGATGTCGAAGAGCCGCGGCAACTCCATCTTCCCTCAGCAGGTCATCGACTTCCTCGGCGTGGAGGGCTATCGCTACTACTTCATGACCGACGTGGCGCACGGCATGGACGGCGCCATCTCCTTCGAGCGCATGGCCCAGGTCTACAACGCCGACCTGGCAAACAGCTGGGGCAACCTCGTGAGCCGCTCGCTCAACATGAGCGCGAAGTACTTCGAGGGCGCATCGCCGGTCCGTGCCGAGGGCTATGCCGCGCGCACGAGCCCCCTGCTCGAGGCTGCTCAGGGCCTCTACGGCCGCTACGCAGCCAAGATGGCGAGTTTTGACTACCAGGGCGCCGCCAAGGACGTCATGGAGTTCGTTGCCGCGGCCAACCATTACATCGAGGACATGGCCCCCTGGGCTTTGGCCAAGGATCCCGAGAAGGCCGACGAGCTCGCCTTCGTCATCTGGGGGCTCATCGAGGCCATCCGTATCGCGGCCACGCTGCTCGAGCCCTTTACCCCGGCCACCTCGGCCGAGGTCATGCGCCGCATCGGCGAGCCTGCCGAGCCGTGCACCGATCTTGAGCGGGCCTGCGTGTGGGGCCAGTTCGAGGGTGGCAAGCCCGTCGAGAAGGGCGACGCGCTCTTCCCGCGCCTCGACATGGCAAACCTGCCGTGCTAGAACCCGGTCTGTTCTCGCCGGCGCATGCCGAGCACGCCTGCTTCTTCCATACAAAGAAGCAGGCGCTCCTTGCCCTGCCGCATGCGGCCGGCCCCATTGCGGAGAGCCACACGCACCTGACCTCGCTTGCGCACATCGACCCGGCGCTGGCCTTGGCGCGTGCGGCGGTCGCGGGCGTGCGCTTTCTCGTGACGGTCGTCGACCCCGCCGATGACGCGCGGGATGCCGATGCCCTGCTTGCCAACCTCGAGCGCTGGCAGGCAGGCTGCGTGCAGATTCTTGAGAGCTGGCGCGCGGCGGGCGTGCTCGACGCCCTGGGTGAGGCGCCCGTGCCCCCCGTGGTGCGCTTGCTCGTGGGATGCCACCCGCACAACGCCAAGGATTTCGACGATGAGGCCCGTGCATCCATGCGCCGCCTGCTCGCCGAGCCCATCTGCTGCGGCATCGGCGAGATAGGGCTCGACTACCACTACGACCTCTCGCCGCGCGAGCTGCAACGGGAGGTGTTCCGCGCCCAGCTTGAGCTGGCGTGCGAGCTTGACGCGTCGCTTTCGCTGCATGTGCGCGAGGCGCACCCTGAGGCTGCGCAGGTCATGGCCGAGGTGGGATTGCCTGCCGGCGGCGGCACCGTGCTGCACTGCTTCGATCTCGACCTCGCCACGGCCGATCCGTTCCTGGAGATGGGTTGTGTGCTCGGCATCGGCGGTGCCGTCAGCTTCAAGCGCAACGACGTTACACGCGACGCGGTCGCGGCCCTGCCGCGCGCCTGCATGGTGTTCGAGACCGACGCGCCCTACATGGCGCCCGAACCTCTGCGCGGCACCCAATGCGAGCCTGCCTACATCGCGCGCACGGCGCAGTTTGTGGCGGCCTTGCGGCAGGAGCGCTGCGGCGACAAGCCTGCCGACACGTATCGCGACGCCTACGAGCTTGCGCGCCGCATCTTCGACCGACCGGCTCCGCTTGCGGCCGTGCAGGCGTAGGGGCTTGCCGTGGAGTCGGGCGTGCCAAGCGTGGCCGTTTTGGCGGGCAGCCCCCGCAGGCGCGGGAACAGCGCCCGCGTTGCCTCGGCTGTCATGCATGCGCTGCGCGTGCAGGGCGTGCAGGCCGAGCTGCTCCTCCTGCCCGACTTCGAGGTCGGGGGCTGCACGGGCTGCGGGGCATGCGAGGCCGCGGGGGCCTGCGTGCTCGACGAGCGCGAGGGCCGGGGCCTACAGCTCGGTTTTGCGAGCCTGCAGGCCCGGCTGCTTGCGGCAGACGCCCTCGCGCTCGTCGCCCCCGTGTATTTTTCAGGCCCGCCCTCCCAGCTCAAAGCGGCGCTCGATCGCATGCAGCCGCTATGGTGCCAGCGGTACCTGCTCGGCCGTCGTCCCCCGCTGCCTCTGGAACGCCGTCGACCGTTCGACCTCTTCGTGGTCGGCGCAGGAGGTGACCCCTTCGGTTGCGAGGCGCTTGTGAGCTGCGCGCGCTCGTCTCTGCGCATGGCAGATTTTGAGCTGCGTGAGACGCACGACTTGGTGGGCTTTGGCCAAAAACCTCGGCCGGGCGTTCCATACGGGCCCGAATACGACGCGGCCCTGCTCGACCAAATGCCCGCTTGGGCCTCGGGGCTTGCGTCTGCCGCAGCCGCTGCGCGCACGGCTCGGGCCGATTGATCTGCACACTCGACGGAAGGACCTACGATGCCCGTATCCAAGATGGCGAGCCGTTCTGCCATTCGCTCCATGCTCGATGCCTTCGGGCTTGAGGCCAAGTACGAGCTTGGTCAGAACTTCCTGGTAGATGACACGGTTGTGGCGCGCATTGTCGAGTTGGCAGACATTGCGCCCGATGAGGTCGTGCTTGAGGTGGGCCCGGGCTGCGGCACGCTCACCTGCGCCCTTTTGCCTCGTGCGGCCGCCGTGGTCGCCGTGGAGGCGGACGCTGACATGCAGGGCCCCTTGGGCGAGGTCACGTCCGACTACTCCGAGCGCTTCGCCCTTGTGATGGGCGACGCCACAAAGGTCGCCCCTACGCAGATCGCCGAGGCGCTCGTGCACCTTCGTGCCAAGAACGCTGCGCTCGCGGGCTTGCCGGAGTTTCCGAGCCGCTGGGTGGCAAACCTGCCGTATGCGGTGGCCGCCACGCTCATCCTGCAGTACTTCCAGGAATGGCCGTTCATCGAGGACGCCACGGTCATGGTGCAAAGCGAGGTCGCCGACCGCATCTGTGC
>CAKUKJ010000297.1 GCA_934662525.1 uncultured Coriobacteriales bacterium
GGCCTGTCGTGCGAGCTGCCCATCCGCGAGGCCGACCGCACCCACGGCATCAGCCTCGACAAGGACGCCAAGCAGCCCTCGATCGACCCGACGTTCGTTGAGAAGGGGCCACAGAAGTAGCATCGGACTGCAGACAAATTTGGTGAGACGAAGGGGTGCCGGCCTTATCGCTGACACCCCTTTTAGTTGGCGGAACTGCGCGGAGGACCGTGCCCCCATCCAGCTGCTATGCGATGCCGAATTCCGCGAAAAGCGAGTCTCGAAACGCGGGGTCGGTGCCGGCCTTCCGTATATCGTCGGCTCTTCCGGCATCAAGCAGGGCGTTTACAAGCAGCCCATATCGCTCAACACCCTCTTCGTGACCTTCAGCCTTTCCTTCTACACGGCCTTCGGCTCGGCCTTCCTCACGCCCTTCGGCACGGCCCTCGGCCCTTCCTTGGACGCGCGCCTCCTGCTTGAGCATCGTCATGGCGTCAATATCATGCCAATCACCGCCTTATCGCGATTGTTCCGCCCCACCTCCTCGTCAATCTCAACGAGAAAGACGTCGTCTATGGAAACCTCGCCAGTCTTCACATATATTCCTCGATGACATAACCACTCGCATGATACTCGTGCCAAGGTAGATGAGTCGATGGCTTGCAAAGGCTTTGTCGCATCTCTCATCCTCGGCTCGATTTTGCGCCCGAGATCCACCGAAGCATTGCCAGTCAAACTGGCGCGCCGGCACCAAACCTTCAAGCGATGGAAGCCAGTCGTTAGGATGAGCACCGCACTGTTGGATGATTGGATGAGAATGCCGATTTGCGTGCAGAAAATCTGGCAGTTCGCTAGCGGTCGGCAAGACGCATCGCATCTACCAGGTATTATGTGAGGTGTGGTTATTGGTGGCTAAGCAATCTGCAGGCAAAACGGCATTCTCATCCAACATCGCGTGGTGCAGGTAAATCGGCAATCTCATCCAAGAGGCGGCGCACCGCCTGCGCGGGCTGAATCGAGAGGATGCGGACCGGGGCGAGGCAATTCCGCGCTAGGCAAGACGCCATGCCTGTTCATCGTCTCGTGTCGCCTGTTCTCTTCTCTGGCGGCAACGCCTGTCAGGTTGACCATCTACCGTATGATGGTAGCACGATTCACGATATCGTAATATTTTCTCTCGACAACCGGAGCGCTCCCCTGTAGGATACGGACTAGTAGCACGTTATTTTGATTCGTATTACTATTCTGAAAAGAGGGAACCATGGCAAGGGGAACCGGGGCAAAGGAAGCAAACATCACACGCAGGCAGGCCGTTGTCGGCGGGCTCGCGGCAGGGGCGGCCGCCCTGGCGGCAGGCAGCAATCCGGCAACGCGGCATAACGCGCTGGCCGACGAGACGGGAACCTGCCCCGCGCAAACTCCCTCCCAGGTCATCATCACCATGACGCCGGCCTCGGAGCCAGCCGCAGGCTTCGACCCGCTCGTCTCTTGGGGCTGCGGCGAGCACGTGCACGAGCCGCTCATCCAATCCACACTCATCACGACCGACATCAACCTGGAATTCCAGAACGACCTCGCCACCTCGTACGAGTGCTCCGACGACGGCATGGCCTGGACGTTTCACATCCGCGACGACGTCAGGTTCACCGACGGAGAACCCCTCACCGCCCGCGACGTGGCCTTCACCGTCAACGGCATCATCAACGGCAGCGCCTCCGAGGCCGACCTCTCCATGGTGGAGAAGGCCGAGGCGCTCGACGACACCACCGTCGTCCTCACCATGAACAAGCCGTTCAACGCCCTGCTCTACACGCTCGCCGTGGTGGGCATCGTGCCCGAGCACGCCTATGGGCCCGACTACGGCGCAAACCCAATCGGCTCGGGCCGCTACATGCTTGAGCAGTGGGACAAGGGACAGCAGGCCATCCTCAAGGCGAACCCCGACTACTACGGCGAGCCCGTGAAGATGGAGCGCGTCGTGGTCGTGTTCATGGAGGAGGACGCCTCCATCGCGGCCGCGCAGGCCGGGCAGGTGGATGTGGCGTACACCTCCGCCACCTACTCCGACGTGCTGCCCCGGGGCTACGAGCTTCTCGCCTGCAACTCGGTAGACTCGCGCGGCGTGTCGCTGCCCTGCGTGCCGGCGGGCGGCACCAAGACCGAGGCAGGCGTGGACTACGCCCAGGGCAACGACGTGACCTGCGACGTTGCCCTGCGCCGCGCGCTCAACTACGGCACCGACCGTGCGCGCCTCATCTCCAACGTGCTCAACGGCTATGGCACGCCCGCCTACTCGGTAGGCGACGGCCTGCCCTGGTCGAGCGAGGACATGCGCTGCGACACTGACGCCGACTACGCCCGCCAGCTGCTGGAAGACGCCGGTTGGACGGACTCTGGCGACGGCGTCCGCGCCAAGGACGGCGTGCGCTGCGCGTTCGACCTGTACTACTCCGCCGGCGATTCGGCCCGTCAGGCCATCGCCATGGAGTGGGCAAACCAGATGCGCGAGATCGGCGTGGAGGTCAACCCCAAGGGCGCCGGCTGGGACGACATCTACGTGCACCAGTACGAGAGCCCCGTGGAGTGGGGCTGGGGCTCCAACGCCCCCATCGAGATGTACGAGCTCAACTACTCCAGCGGCTGGGGCAACTACGCCAGCTATGAGAACGAGACCGTGGACGCCTACCTCGACGAGGCCCTCGCGCAGACGCGCGTGGAAGATTCCTACGACCTTTGGAAGCAAGCCCAGTGGGACGGCGAGCAGGGCGTGGCCCCGCAGGGGGCGGCGACCTGGGTGTGGTTCACCAACATCGACCACCTCTACTACGTGCGCGAAGGTCTGCAAATCGCCGAGCAGAAACCGCACCCCCACGGCCACGGCTGGTCGCTGGCCAACAACGTGGACCAGTGGAGCTGGGTGTAACCTGACACCTCCCCCCGCCCCCGTGCGACCTCTCCCCGCACGGGGGCACTTCTGTATCCGCCCGCATCGTGGTTAGGCCGCATATGGCTCGATTCATCGCAAGAAACATCGTCAAAGTGGCGCTGCTGCTCGCAGCCGTCAGCTTCGTCACGTTCGCTCTGGTCAGCGCCTCGCCCATCGACCCCGTACAAGCCAATGTGGGGCAAGCCGCCTACATATCGATGAGCGCGGAGAAACGCACCCAGCTCGCCGAGTACTGGGGCGTGGGCGAGCCGCTCTGGCAGCGCTACACCGCGTGGCTCGGCGCGGCGCTCCAGGGCGACCTGGGCATCTCGCTTCGCTTCAACGCGCCGGTCACCGACGTCATCGCGCAGAAGGCGGGCAACTCGCTTGCCCTCATGGCCTGCGCCTGGCTGTTGTCGGGAATTGTCGGCAGCGTGCTGGGCGTGCTTGCGGGGATGCTGCGCGGCAGCCTGCTCGACCGCTGCGTGAAGGCCTACTGCTTCGTGCTGGCCGGGACGCCCACGTTCTGGCTGGCACTGCTCACGCTCATCGTATTCAGCGTGCAGCTGGGGTGGTTCCCGCTCGGGTTCTCCGTGCCCATTG
This sequence comes from uncultured Coriobacteriales bacterium, assembly GCA_934662525.1. Lineage (GTDB taxonomy): Bacteria > Actinomycetota > Coriobacteriia > Coriobacteriales > UMGS124 > UMGS124. The sequence goes on from CAKUKJ010000297.1 coordinate 3,509, forward strand.
GCGTGGCGGCCAGCGAGGTCACGCTGGGCGACCTGCTGCACCACATGGTGCTGCCCGCACTCACCCTGTCGGTGCTGGGCGTGGCCAACATCGCCCTGCACACGCGAGAGAAGACGATCGACGTGTTTGAGAGCGACTACATCCGCTTCGCGCGGGCGCGTGGCATGACCACCTGGCAGGCCTTGCGCAGGCACGGCCTGCGCAACTTGGCCCTGCCCGCCATCACGCTGCAGTTCGCCTCCATATCGGAGATATTCGGCGGGTCGGTGCTGGTTG
>CAKUKJ010000298.1 GCA_934662525.1 uncultured Coriobacteriales bacterium
GTCTACAGCAAGGCCCGGGCATCCGCATGGGAGCCCGGGCCTTTTGCTTAGCCAACATAGACGTCAACGAGATGCTGTACGGGAAGCCGGGAAAGATGCCATTCGTAATGCGTGTCCGTTAAAGGCCGAGTGAAGCGGACTCCCACATCCGTGCCGTTGAAAGAGACGGTGCTGAAGTCGTTGACCGTGTAGGGCAGATGCAAATCGTACGTGGTGCCTGGTCTGATGTTGACGGTAAGACCAGGGTTGCCGCTGTCGCGCATAGCCTTTTGCGTCGTACCTAGCAAATCGCCGTCAACAATGAGGTAATCATTGAGCCGCTCAGGTACCAGATTCATGCCGAAGACAAAGAGAGTGCCCTTTTCGTCATCCTCACCCTGGTTGTTTCGCAACGTCACGTTGAGGTCGACGATGGAAGGCGCGTCCAAGCCTGCGATGGGTTGCGACCCATCGTTGGCGTACTCGATGAACTCGTTGTAGGAAACCAGTCGTGATTCGTTGAGCCGTATTGCGTATCCTTCGGTATGTTCTTCAAATGAGCTGCAGAATGCTCCGCCAAGCTCGACCCATTCACCCATGCTATGCCAAACCTGTTCGGCGATGGGCAACGCTGTGGCATTGACGTAAGCAACGCGCGCACCGAAGGCGCCGATTCCAAGAGACGCCGCACTCAAAGCAATGAACCGGCGTCTGCTCATGTTCTTCTTTCGGGGGGCTGTCATCGTGCGTCATCCCCTGGCGCGTCGTCATGCCTTGAGACGGGCACGTCTTTGAGGGTTTCGTGCTGGACGATATGCCCCTCGTTCATATGCCATATCTCATGTGACAGTTCGCGCAGCACGTCGGCATCATGGCAGGCAAGCATGATTGCCGCTCCCTGTTCGGCGGCCTGTCTGATGAGTGCGACCACAAGTCCTACACCGTCGTCGTCAAGGGCGTTGGTTGGTTCATCGAGGACGAGCACCTCCGGGTTGCCCAAGATGGCCCCTGCGATGCCGAGGCGCTGTCGCATGCCGAGCGAATAAGCACGGTATCGGCGGCGGTCATCGGGATCGAGGCCGACGGATTTCAAAGAGGCGCGAACCGTGTCTCCCAGGGGCAACCTTTTGACGTCGGCCAGAATCTTGAGGTTTTCATAACCTGTCAGGTTGTCAAGAAATGCGGGGCCCTCTAGAAGGAGTCCAAGGGTTGGCCATTTGTTCGGGGAGCTAGCATCTCTTTGAGTTTGGGGTGCTCCTTCTTTAGCGAAGCCCCTTGCCCTGGAGAACCTGTTTGTATGTTCCCACGGGTTGCACCCCTGCACGGTTATGCGGCCCGAAGTTGGTCGCACAAGGCCGACTACCGTGCGCATCAGCATGGTCTTCCCGCTGCCGTTCGGGCCTCTGAGCCCAGCGACGGTACCTGGCGCTATGTGCATCGACACGTCGCAAAGCACTTGGCGGTGTTTGATTATCTTGTTGAGGTGCTCGATGTCAATCATAGGAATGATCCTTTTCTACCCATGATGTCTCGTCTGCGGAAGATGAAGCCGCCTATAAGGACGCATGTCAGAATCAGCGAGAGAGACAGGAGGAGGCCATTTGCCGGTGCCATGCCGTTGGTGAGAGCGATATCGAGCCTTGCTGTCATGAGATAGTTGCCAAGGAGTAGGGGACTTGTGTAATAAGCCGATGCCAGAAGCAAAACGGCAGTTGTCAAAAACCCGGCAGCCGGGTTGAACAACAAGGTCACCGTGAGCTGGAGGATGAGCAGCGCACAAGTTGTGCAGGGCAAAAGCAGCACAAATCCCAACAGGTTACCGTTGACTGAAGTGCTGCCGACGCCATACACATTAAGCATCCGGCTTATGTTAGCAACCGGCTCGAATGAGAACGGGCCGCCAACCATGCAGGTGGCTGCGGCGCAGACTCCTAAAAGTATAAGGCACAAGCCTATGCTCCCAACAGCAGTCCACAGACACTTGGAAAGCCACCAGGCCCATCTATTGCCTGTAACGGCAATGAGGCGTGCACCCATCCCGTCGAGGTCGCGCGCAGGATAGAAGAGCATGGTGCATGCGATGGCGCAAAAGAGCGTCAGCCAGGCCATGGGAAAGGAGAACTGCTGCCCTTCCACGTACTCAAACCGCTCCATGCCGGCGAACAAGGCAAAGACAAAGTCGGCAAATCCTAAAGGTGCTGCATCCGGGCTGTTTGTCACGACGGTGATATGGGACGTGAAGCATGCAAAGGAAGCGACAAGTACTACAAGCCCAAGAAGAGGGCAATACGAGCGCATGCCGTGACGCAGGTCTGTAATCAAAAGGAATACGAAGGGCCTCATAAGACGTCGCGCCTTCGAGCAATGAGGGGGAGGGCCACAGATATGGCTGCCATAAGCGCGGCGCAGACGGCGAGAGACTCCAACGTGTAGTTGTAGGCATCCCCTGAAGAGCGAAGCAAGTCGATAAGGGCGATGCTCGGCCCGCTGATATGGATGAGCGCGTAGAGCTGTTCGCTGCCATACTTCAGAGCAACGAGGGCAAGGTAAGGGGCAACCATAAGAACGACGCGGTTGCGCACGAAGAGGGACAGACCCAGCACAAGCGTCGCCCAAAGTCCTGCAAGCACAAAGTCGATGAGCAGCCGAACGACGACAAATGCCCAAGGAGCCTGGTAGAACAGCTGAGACAGGGGAACCTGGCTATAGATGCCAAAAGCCGTCACATCAATGATGCTGGGGGTATACAAAGGCAGAAAGCAGGCGAGTATGGCAAAGTCGACGACAAGCGGCACCGCGACGACGAGCCCGCCTGCCGTAAAGGTGACGATTGCTTTTGCAAGGTAGTAACGGGGTCGCGCCGACGCCACGTACATCTGTTGTGCATATCCTGAGAGAAGTTCCGAGCGAAGCGACCATGAGTATGCGAGGGCGATGAGCATCGGTGCGATAAAGACGAACAGGTTCGCCCAAAATTCGATGCGGTCGACGGGAATCCAGCGAGTATATGGGGAGAGGGCGAATGGTTGTTGATAGACGTACTCCATCATACTGATCCTGGCGGGCTCGTCCTGCAGATAGGAGTTGACCTCGCCTGCCGCTGCTATGGCGGCGCATACGATTCCACCTGCAAGAACAACCCAAGAGGGCTTGCAGCGAAGGAACTTTCGCCATTCGATGGTTACAAGGGCTGACAAGCCCATAAACTCACCTCGTCTCGTCATCAATGTCAAGTTCGACAGTTACAGGGGCGGCCCCGTATATCCCAAGACTGTTTCCAATGCCGGCTGTCAACGTGGTGAGGTTCTCATCTGCCCTAATCCAAAACCCGACAAGGTATGTGCTGCTTTCCCCGGGGGCAAGAGTGTACACATTGATTTCTTTAGCGTCGGCGTCTATGGGAGAGCCGGAGAATGTGGCCAGGCAGTAGCTGTCGCAGTTGAGAGAGATGTCACTTTCGATAAGAAATTCATATGGCGTGTCGTCATTGTTTGCTGCGTCAACGTTGTGTATGGAGACCTCCAGCATGAGCAGCCTGCTCTCAGTGTCGCCCCCGGCAATGTCACCTGTGACGTCTTCGGGCGGCACTGCCTCGATGATATTGCCGAGATCTTCGGCGTCTGAAGCGTCCTGGAGCGTGCTGTAGAGTGTGGCACGAGACACCTTGAACTCTTTGGTGCCGCTGGACCAAAGGGCGACCTGCATCGTGTCTTCGGCGGTTAAAGAGACCGTCTGGCCCATGGAAGCGGTTTGCGCAGCGTTTTCAAAAGCCTCCTCGGCGGCTGTCCGGGC
>CAKUKJ010000299.1 GCA_934662525.1 uncultured Coriobacteriales bacterium
GTATAATGGAGCCGTTCATATGACCCTCAGACGAAAGGCTGTGCACCATTATTACCTTTCAAAAGTATGAGCGCCCGCAAAGCCTGGAAGAGGCGTGGGAGCTCAACCAGAAAAGGCGCAACCGCATAATCGGCGGTATGATGTGGCTCAAGATGAGCAGGCGCTCGCTTGGCTGCGCCATCGACCTATGCGATTTGGGCCTTGACACGATTGAGGAGACCGAAGACGAGCTTCGCTTCGGGGCCATGGTCACTCTGCGTCAAATCGAGAAATACCCCGGCCTGGCCGCGTACTCCTGCGGAGCCGCTGAGGCCGCGCTCAAGGACATTGTGGGCGTCCAGTTCCGCAACGGGGCGACCTTGGGCGGCAGCCTTTGGCGGCGCATGGGCTTCTCCGATGTCCTCACGCTCTTCATCGCCATGGACAGCCACGTCGAGCTCTACAAGGCCGGCGTCGTTTCCTTGGAAGAGTTCGCGCAGATGAAGCCCGACAACGACATCCTGGTTCGCCTGATCGTCAAGAAGACCCCGGCTGCCTTTGCCTACCAGGCTGTCCGCAAGCAGCGCACCGACCTGCCGTCGCTCAACTGCATGGCGGCCAGGGTGGGGGAGGAGTACCGCGTGGCGATTGGCTCCCGCCCGGCGCGCGCGACGGTGCTTCGCGACGAGCACGGCATCCTGGCCGGCGGTATCACGTCGCAAAGCGCTGGGCAGTTTGCCGCCTACGCCGCCGAAACCGTTCCCGTTGCAGGGAACATGTGGGGCAGCGCAGAGTATCGCCGGGCTTTGGTACCCGTGCTGGTGCGGCGCGCGCTGGCAGATTTGGGGGAGGTGCGCTAAATGGAAGTCACAATCAACCTGAACGGAAAGCCGGCCTGCGACGACATCCCGGCCGGCATGCTCCTCATCGATTTCGTGCGCGCCCACGGCTGTGCGAGTGTGAAGCGCGGCTGCGAGACGTCTTCCTGCGGCCTTTGCACGGTGCTGCTCGATGACAAGCCGGTCCTGTCGTGCTCGGTGCTTGCGGCACGCGCCGACGGTCGCGACGTGCGCACGCTTGAGGGCCTGCAAGACGAGGCGGCCGAGTTCGTCGGCTTCATCGCCGACCAAGGCGCGGAGCAGTGCGGCTTCTGCAACCCGGGCCTCGTGATGAACACCATCGCCCTTCTGCGCGAGAACCCCGACCCCACAGACGACGAGATCCTCGCATATCTCAGCGGAAACCTCTGCCGCTGCTCGGGCTATATGGGCCAGCTGCGCGGCATTCGCGCCTATCTGAACAGCAGAAACGCCAAGGGGGTCCAGCATGGATAGGCCCGACTACACGTCCGTGGGCAAGTCTGTCCGCAAGAAGGACGCGATGCAGCTGCTGCTGGGCAAGCCGGTCTACACCGAGGACATCGCCTGCGACGGCGCGCTCGTGGTGAAGCTTCTGCGCAGCCCCCATGCCAACGCTGTCGTGCAAGACATCGACACGTCGAGGGCCAAGAAGCTTCCCGGCGTCGTCGACGTGTACACCTGGCAAGACGTCCCCAACCAGCGTTTCACCAACGCTGGTCAGACATATCCCGAGACCAGCCCGTATGATCGTCTGATCATCGACCGTCACGTGCGCTACGTGGGAGACGTCGTGGCCATCGTGGCCGCCGAGAGCGAGGAGGCGGCTGACAAGGCCCTCAAGCGCATCAAAGTGACGTATGACGTGCTTGAGCCCGTGCTCGACTTCCGCACGGCCAAAGACAATCCCGTCGCGGTGCACCCCGAGGACGACTGGCGCATGCTGTGCGACTTTGGCGGCGACAACAAGCGCAATCTCATCTCCACCGGCGTCGACGGCTCCGGCGACATCGAGGCCGTGCTTGCAGATTGCGACATCGTCTTGGAGCGCACGTATCACACGAAGGCCTTCAACCAGGCCATGATGGAGACGTTCCGCGCTTTCACCCAGTTGGACCGCTATGGGCGTCTGCATGTGATCTCGTCCACGCAGATCGTCTTCCATGTCCGGCGCATCCTGTCCCACGCTTTGGGCATTCCCAAGGGCCGTATTCGCGTGGAGAAGCCGCGCATCGGCGGCGGTTTCGGCGCAAAGCAGACCGCTGTGTGCGAGATGTATCCCGCGTTCGTCACGCTGAAGACGGGCAGGCCCGCCATGTGCGTGTTCAGCCGCGAGGAGTCGCAGACCTGCGGCTCGCCCCGCCATGAGATGCAGATCGCGGTGCGCCTGGGGGCCGACAACGACGGGCGCATCCGCGCGCTCGACGTGTCCACGCTCTCAAACACAGGCGCCTATGGCGAGCACGGCTGGGCCACGGTGGGCCTCACCGGCCACAAGTCCATCCCCCTGTACACCGGCTCCCTGGAGGCGTACAGGTTTGCCAACGACGTGGTCTACACCAACACGCAGCCCTCGGGGGCCTATCGCGGCTTCGGCGCGACGCAGGGCCAGTTCGCCGTGGAGACCACCGTCAACGAGCTGGCCGAGACGCTCGGCATGGACCCGATCGCGCTGCGCAAGAAGTGCATGGTGCGCGAAGGCATGACCATGCCCGCCTACTTCAACGAGGTCGCCAACTCGTGCGCGCTCGACCGCTGCCTGGAGCATTGCCGCCAGATGTTCGACTGGGACGCGAAGTACCCCGTGCGTGACATGGGCAACGGCAAGGTGCGCGCGGCCGGCATGGCCATGTCCATGCAGGGTTCGGGCGTGGCCGGCATCGACACGGGCTCGGCCACCGTCAGGCTCAACGACGACGGCACCTACATGCTGGCCATCGGCGCGGGCGACATGGGCACGGGCTGCGACACCATCCTGGCGCAGATGGTGGCCGAGCACATGGAGTGCCCCGTGGACGACGTCTTCGTGTTCGGCGCCGACACCGACGCATCGCCTTATGACTCGGGTTCATACGCCTCTTCCACCACCTACGTCACCGGCATGGCCGTGGAGAAGGCATGCGACCAGCTGAAGGAGCGCCTGTGCGACATCGCTGCCGAGATTCTTACATGCGATGCGGCTGATCTGAGGTTCGAGGGCGGACAGGTGGTGCACGAGGCCACGGGCCAGATGGTCGCGCTGCCCGAAATCGCCGCGAAGAGCCAGTCGAGCAGCTGCATTCCGGCAGAGGCGACCGCCACGCACTCTTCCCCCGTCTCGCCGCCGCCCTTCATGGTGGGCATGGCGGAGATCGAACTCGACCGTGAGACCGGCGTGGTGGAGGTGCTCGACTACGCCGCCGTGGTCGACTGCGGCATCCCCATCAACCCCGCGCTTGCGCGCATCCAGGCAGAGGGCGGCATCGCGCAGGGCATCGGCCATACGCTGATGGAAAACGTGACCCGCACGCCCAAGGGCAAGATTCGCGAGTCGAGCTTCCTCACGTACCGCCTACCCACGCGCCTGGATACGGGCCGCATCAACGTGGAGTTTGAGAACTCCTACGAGCCCACGGGGCCCTTCGGCGCGAAGTCCATTGGCGAGATCGTCATCAACACGCCTGCCCCTGCCCTTGTGCAGGCCATCTATCGCGCGACGGGCGTATGGCACCGCGAGCTGCCGGTGCTGCCCGAGCACATCTTGCTGGCGAGACCGGAGGGATAGCCATCCTGTACGACCTGCTGCGCGTCCGTCCCGGGGTGACGGCGATCATAGGAGGCGGCGGCAAGTCTACGCTTCTGCGCATGTTGGCGAGCGAGGTTGTCGAGCGCCGGCATGCGCGTGTGGTTGTGGCGACCAGCACGAAGATGCATGTG
>CAKUKJ010000300.1 GCA_934662525.1 uncultured Coriobacteriales bacterium
GGGTGGCCCAGCACGTGGCCGAGAGCCGTGCCTACAAGGTGCTTGTGGTGACGAAGGCCGACATCATCACCCAAGACCAGGCGCGCGAGCAGGTCGAGCGCATGCGGCAGTTCTGCCCGTTCGACGAGGCCATCGTGGTGAGCGCGCAGGAGAACTTCAACGTCGACGGGTTCTTGCAGGTTGTGGCGGCCCACCTGCCGCAGGGCCCGCGCTGGTTCCCGGTGGACATGCAGACCGACATGACCCCCGAGGTCGTGGTGGCCGAGTTCATCCGCGAGAAGGTTCTGCTCAACACGCGCGACGAGGTGCCGCACTCCGTGGGCGTGGAGGTCGACTCCACGAGCTATGACGAGAAGGCCGACATCTCGCACATCAACGCCACGGTTTATGTGGAGCGCGAGGGCCAGAAGGGCATCGTCATCGGCGCCGGCGGCAAGATGATCAAACGCATCGGCTCGCAGGCCCGCCACGACCTGGAGCGCCTGCTCGGCAACCAGGTCATGCTCAAGCTGAACGTCAAGGTGAAGCCCGGCTGGCGCAGCGATGCGGCGCAGATCAAGCGCTTCGGCTACGGCGAGGGCGCGTAAGTTAGGAATAGGGGATGCCCTGCCGGCAGGTGCGCCTGCGGCAGGGCATCCTGCGTCATGGGGCGCGTATGGTTTTGCGTGCATTAAAGACAGGCGTATCGGATTTCACCGAGGAGAGGATGGCGGGCGAATGTCACAGGCAGAAGAGCTGATTGGGCGTTTGGCGCCTTGCTTGTGCGAGGGCGAAGAGGTCGATTTGGAAACCTTGCGCTCCGAGCTTGTGGCACGGCTCATTCCGCTTTTTGCAAACCCCCTCGAGGGTCCGGGCGCAACGCTCCAGCAGGCGTTTGAGGCTGCGGGCACCGGCCATGCGTCCCTGATGACGTGGGAAGACGATGCGCCGCGCCTGGCGTGGGCGTTTGGTCAGGAGGGCATCGACACTCGCGTTATTGCGGCCCTTGGCTGGCCCTGCGGCCGCGTGCTGGGTGACGCGCTGTGCTTCGAGTGCGCCATTCTTGCCTCTGCCGGCGTGCACGAGGTGTGCCTGGCGGCCAATACGGGCGCTCTCGCCGAGGGGGAGTTCGACGAGGCCATGGACCCGGTCCTCAGTGTCATACGCACGGCCCACGAGGACGACGTGGATGAAGACGCCTGCGGCTGTGATGACGACTGCTGTGAGCATGGGCATGCGACCGATGAAGGAGCCGATGGCGGCTGCACCTGCGGTCACGAGCATGCCGACGACTCTGACGACGACTGGTCCGACGTCGAGCTTGCTGTGAGCATCGCTATCGAGTGCGGCCAGCTCACGCCCCATCAGCTCTGCCAGGCCTGCGACGCCGTCTCCTCGGCAGGCCCCGACTATGTCGTTGCCTGCACGGGTCAAGGTCCTCGCTGCGCCACGCCCGAAGACGTGCGCCTCATCAGCGCCACCGTCGAGCCCGGCGTGGACGTGCGCGCCACGACCGATACCTGCTCGCTCGAGGAGGCGCTCGGCCTTTTCGAGGCCGGTGCTGTCGAGCTTCTCTGCCTGCATCCAGGCCAGCTCCTGCTCGATTTCGACCGCCTTGCCGCAGACTTCGACCAGTAGGCTTCGACCTTGCCCAACAAGTTCCGCGCGCGCGGCATCGTCCTGCGCCGCACAAAGCTCGCCGAGTGCGACCTCATAGTCACCCTGCTCGCCGACTGCCCCGGCCAGCTGCGCCTCGTGGCCAAGGGGGCACGCAAGCCTTCGGCCAAGCTGGCGGGTGCGATGAACCTGGGCAACGAGGTCGAGCTGCTTGTGAGCGAGGGAAGGGGCCTGCCTATCGTGAGCGAGGCGAAGCTCGTGCGCTCTCATGCGGAGGTCGCCTCCGACTATGACCGCGCGGTGCTCGTCGATGCGGCCCTCGACTGCGCTTGCGAGCTCACGGCGGAAGGCAACCACGACCTGCGGCTGCTGCCCCTTCTCTCGGCCTCGCTTGATGCCCTCGAGGCGGCGCAAGCCGCGTGCGTGCCCCTCCTCACCGCCGCTTTCATCTTCAAGGCCGCCGCCATGCAGGGTTTTCGCCCTTGTCTGGACACCTGTGTGCGCTGCGGCGAGCCCGTCGATTTGGAGGCAAGCCCTATGGTCGCTTTCGATATCACCGAGGGCGGCGTCGTGTGCCCCGAGTGCGCCCACAACGCGGCCGTCAAGGTCATGGACTCCGCCGTGCTCTCTTGGACACGCGCCCTCATCTCCCTGCGCCTGGCCGACATCTGCGCCTGCGAGTTTCCTTCCGACGAGGCGCGCCTCTCCACGGGCTTCGCCCAGCTTCATTTTGCCCAAACCTGGCTTTCCCACTACCCCGGCATCCGCCCCCGCGCCCTCGACTTCGCCCTCACGACTGGACTGTACTAAAGAAAAAGTTCATCAGTTTCAAACCGGCGAGTCTTTTGAATCTAACTATCGCTTTTGCTGGCGATGGCGAGTAGGCCAAGAACTAGGGGCGTCATAAAGAGTCCAATGAACCAAAGGCGAGCTCTGCCGATTGCGCTACCTCTGTTCACGGCGGCTTCTACGAGGTATTTGATGCTCATGAGATATGCTGCAACGAAGCATATTAGAGCGAGAATAATCACAATCTCATGGAACCCAAATCCGATGATAACTCCCGATCCTGCGCCTGACATTAAATCACCTCAGCGTTCCCCTATTGCGATTGTCTGGCCGTCCGGGGTGACGATGGACGTGCTGCATGCCATCGTGGACGCCGTGAAGTAGCCAGAGAAATTGCCAACAAACTGGGCAGTATAGTAGCTCCTATTGTAGCCTGATGAGCTGTGCGAATTGCTATAGATGACGCCGTAATCACCGTTGTTGTATCCGTAGACCATGATGTAAAGCTGCACGGTAATGCTCTGACAAGTTACGCTGCCCGATCCACCTTGAATGGTTGCACCATAGGAGTAGGTCGAATCATACGCATTGTTGAGATAACGGTTTCCGCTGAGTGTGTATGTCGCGCCATTGTAGTAACTAGAGTTGTAGACCGTGTTTGTTCCCCTGGCACCAGGCACCATGCCGTAACGTTCGACAAAGTCGGCGTCGCTTGGAGAAAGGATATCGCCCACACTGTACTTGTTGTACAGTTCAAGCGAGCGGGCGTTGATTTGGACGTCATCAAGATTGTCATTCTCGGGGAAGTACCCGTCGCTTGCCAAAGCGGGACGAGAGAAGCCAAGACCCGCCATTCCAATGAGGGCTGCGCACCCTGCAAGAAGGAGTTCGCGACGGCTCACGTTGATACGGCTGATACTCATAGTCCAATCCTTTCTGTTGTAGGTATTGGTTTGGCCGCATCGCAACAAGCTTGCTTGCGGTGCGGCCACTTAGGACTTTATGACCAACTTGGTTCTGGGAACATTACTAACGTTAATGAATCGAACAGGTATGTGTAAGAAAAGCCCTGTCGTCCTTAATGATGTATTTCATTAGCGTTCTGACCAGGCTGTTCATCTAAAATTTTTTCTTTTAGGACACGATGAAAGGAGGGAAATGCGCCAGTTTGCCAAAGGAAAGAAAGCCATCAAAGACAAAGGAAGTCTGTCGTATTCAGCAATTGGCTGGCTGTCTATCGGGCTTGGTTCCTTGCTTGCGATGGGTGTGTTGATAGATTCGCTCGTCGACCTGTGTTTAGATGTGACGGCGCTACGTGTTGGTACCCACCTTGTTGCCAAACTTGGTCAGGCAATGGTACTGCTC
>CAKUKJ010000301.1 GCA_934662525.1 uncultured Coriobacteriales bacterium
ACGCCCATCTGCCGCGCGAGGAACGCGTGCTCGAAGTAGGCGGAGTTGAACGGGCCGGGCGTCCAGACGACGACGGTCGCCTCCTCCTCCGCAAACGTGACGCCCTCGAAGTCAGACACGGCCTTCACGATCAAGGCCGAGGTCGACACCACCAAGTACGCCGGGCGCGACCTCGTGTTCCTCGAGACCGTCAAGCGCGACGGCAAGGTCGTGGCCGAGCACCGCGACTACTCAGACGCAGGCCAGACCGTGCACGTAGGCACCCCGACGGCGCCTGCGCCCGACACGCCCGCCGCAGCGGTGCCTCAAACCGGCGACGATTCCACTTGGGAACCTTTTGCGGCAATCGGATGCGCATACATGCTATCGGGGGTTGCTCTTCTGCTCAAACAGCGCCTTCTCGTTTCGAGGCGACGTGAGCCCTGATGTAGACATCCACGGCGGTCGTCGACATCGACCGCCTAAGGCAACTGCCGGCTCATGATGCCTCTTCCCGGTCGCAAACCGGCCCGCTCCATCTATTCGCGCATATGGGGCCTCCCCCAAGACTCGGCGGGGAGGCCCCATGGCACGGGCGTCTCTCAAACGGGTCGCCACCGACCTCAGGCCATTCGCCCATGCACAGGAGGCGCAAGCTGCCCGCACAGCGGCAGACGCCCTACCTCACCATCTCGGCCGTCACGAGCGAGCGGCTCAGGCGATACGCCACGAACATGTACACCCCGTACACGGCGACGAAAAGCGCGGCGTTGGAAATCGCCGCCGTCGTGATGTCGAACGAGCCGAATGCCTCCACGATGTCGCGCACGCAGCTCAGCGCGACCAGGCTGTGCGCAAAGCCCATCACAAGCGGCAGCAGGAAGTACACGAGCGTCTGTACAAGCAAGCTGCGGTACACGAGCCTGCGCGGCGCACCCAGCTCCCACAACAGCTTCCAGCTTTGGCGGGCGTCGGTCGTGGCGCAGAGCTGCTGTATCGCCAGGATGGCCGCGCACGCCACGACAAGCACGAAGCCGATGTAGACTGCCATGTAGCTCACCATGCCCGTCATGCCGTTCATCGCCGACCAGGATGTGTCGCGGTCGATAACAGTGGCGATGTAGGCAAACGTCGTGCCGTTCTCGGCGAAGATGTCCTTTGTCTGAAGGTCGGCAAGCCGACCGAGCATGTCTTCCGCCTGCGTCTCGAGGCCTTGCTTGTACCGCACGTTGACAAAGGCGTTCATACAGGGTGCCTGGCCGGCGATGTCGTCGGGCACGATGAAGTAACCAGGGTTGGACCCAAGCACGGAATTCATCATCGAAGCGCTCCGGTCGGCAATGACGCCTGCGGCACGGGGCGCGAGGTCGCGCCCCGCCAGCGTCACGGTGTAGCCGGCCCCCATCACCTGGCTGTAAAAGTCGACCAACCCCTCGCCCATATCGCAAGAGATGGCATACTCGTCGGGCCCAAGCTCGACGGGGTCCATGCCCAGAAACGCCCGCAGCCTGTTGAAGTCGGAGAGCCCCACGACCAATATGCCGCCGTCGTCGGACATGGTGGAAAGGCTGCTCGACAACTGGACGCCCGTTTTCTCGGTCATCACGTCGAGAGACTGCCAGCGCCCCTCGGCAAGCGAGGACGCCTCGCGCACGTACACCTCGCAGACATCGGCCACCTGGCTCAGGTCATACCCGGCCTGCGCGAGCATCTCGGCGGGGTCGTGCTCCTGCGTCTGGACGCCATAGCCCTCTAGAGCCTGACCGGCAGCATCTTTGGGCAGGGATTGGAGCACCATGGGCGAGTCGGCGTCGTAATAGACCACATCGACCGAGGCGTCGTAGGGATTGTGCTGCTCGATGGAGGTGGAGAACGCCGAACATACGCTCACACCGGTCGTCACAGCGGTGATGGCCAGGAACAGGATCATCGCGATGGCCGCCATGGAGCCAGACGCGGTGTTGACGCGCGAATTGAGCTGGCGCAGCGTGAGCATGTTGAGGCCACGCCAGTACACGCGGGGCATGTGCCGCATCAAGCTCACAAGGAATCCCGACAGAGCGTAGAAGACCGCCACCGTGCCGGCGCACACCATGCCCGTGGTGATACAGAAACTGCGGCCCGCATCTCCCTCGAACCCGCTGATCGGCAGGCCGTCGCGCAGCAGGCGAACGTAGGCCCCCACCACAAGCGCCGCTCCGGCAATGAAGACGGCCACGCTCACCGGCAGGCTGCGCAGCTTGACCTCCTCGTTCACCCGCTCGGCGTTCATAAGGTCCACGAGGTGCACACGGCGCAGCGCGCGCATGTTGAAGGCCAGCATCACGGCAAACATGAGCGCGAAGCACTCGAGCGTGAACAGGGCCGCGCTGGGACTGAACCGGAAGGAGAACGCTGTGATCGTGTCATGAAACAGCGCCGCCGTCACGAACACGAGGAGCTGAGAAAGGAGCACGCCCAGCGCAAGGCCCACCGCGAAGGCCCCCAGGCCGCTTATGAGCGTCTCAAGCGCGAGCACCGCCGAGACCTGCGCGGGCCTCATGCCGAGCATCTGGTAGAGCCCCAGCTCGCGCTTGCGCCTTCGCACGAGGAAGTTGTTTGCGTAGACCATGAGGAAGCCGAGCACAAGGGCCAGAAACACCGTGAGCCCACCCATGATGCCGCCGATGGACGCGACGATACCGGAGACTTCCGCACTCAGGAAATCGGCCTGGTCCGCGATGGTGTTGAACGCATAGAAGACGGCCACGCCCAGCGCGACCGTGGCAAAGTAGACGGCGAAGTCGCGCAAAGACTTGCGGACGTTGCCCAAGGCGAGTTTAACGAGCATCGGCGTCGTCTCCCCCAATGATGGCGACGACCTGCATGATGTTGTCGAAGAACTCCTTGCGCGCGGCATCGCCGCGCACGACCTCGGTGAACACGCGCCCGTCACGGATGAAGACGACGCGCTTGCAGTAGCTTGCGGCGAACGCGTCGTGCGTCACCATGAGGATGGTTGCCTCAAGCTGGGCGTTCAGCATCTCGAAGCACTCCAGGAGCAGCTTGGCGTTCTTGGAGTCCAGCGCGCCCGTGGGCTCATCCGCCAGCACGAGCTTCGGGTTGCCCACCATGGCGCGGGCCGCCGCCACGCGCTGGCGCTGGCCGCCGGAAACCTGGTAGGGAAACTTCTCAAGGATCTTCTCGATGCCCAACGTGGCCGCCATGGCCTGCACGCGAGCCGTAATCTGGCCGGCGGGCACGCGCCCGATGGTGAGCGGCAGCGCGATGTTCTCCCGGCAGGTGAGCGTGTCGAGCAGGTTGGAGTTCTGGAAGACGAATCCCAGCTCCTCGCGGCGAAAGTCGGCCAAAGCGCGTGTGCCCAGCTTCGACACGTCCTGGCCGTTTATGAAGACGCTCCCCGAGGTGGGGGCGTCGATGGTGGCGATGCAGTTGAGCAGCGTCGTCTTACCCGAGCCCGACGCCCCCATGATGCCCACAAAGTCGCCTTTCTCGGCAGCAAGGCTCACGCCCGCAAGCGCCTGGGTCGAGCTGCCCCGCCCCGCATATACCTTCTCAAGGTTCTTGACCTCCAAAACCGCCGCCATAGGGGCCTCCTTCCTGCGCCGGCCATCCAGGCGGCGCATCCCATGCGTATCCAACGCCCACCAGCATCGCGTATGCACCGGCCCCATGCCATCGATTGCGCTTACGCTTGGGTGACAGTCGTGTAAGGGTGGAAGAACAGGCGGCAGGGCATGTCCCGACAATCCCCATTGACAAAAC
>CAKUKJ010000302.1 GCA_934662525.1 uncultured Coriobacteriales bacterium
CGCCGCCGGCGGCGCCGTGTCCCGCTCTGACCGGGGCTCGCAGCACACCGGCGCGCGGCTCGCCGCATGGGCCTCCGCCAACGACGTGCGCCTCTCGGTGGGCCGGACGGGCTGCTGCCGGGACAACGCCGTGGCCGAGAGCCTGTGGACGAGCCTGAAGAAGGAGGCGTGCCACCGCAGGGCGTCCGAGACGCGCGAGGCGGCCAGGCTCGCCTGAATCGACTGGATGGAGGGGTTCCGCAACAGGTCGTGCCCGCACTCGTCCATCGGCCACAGGCACCCTGCGGGCCTCATGGCCGAGTTCCAGGGGAGGATGGAGGCGATGCTCGAGAAAGAGAAATACCTGGCGGCGTAGTGTCCGAAATCTTGGCACACTTCACCCTGCCCCACCACCCCTGGCAGAGGGGCACCAACGAGAACGCCAACGGGCTCCTTCGCGAGTACTTCCCGAAGGGCACGGACTTCGGGGACGTGGCCGACGGGGAGGTCCGCAGGGTGTACGATGCCATCAACCTCAGGCCACGCAAGCGCCTGGGTTACAGGACGCCGTTCGAGGTCCATTACTCGAGGGCGTTGCACTTGCTCTGAGAATTCAAGAAGAAAAAGCCTACGCAACTTCTCGTCAATGAGAAGAAGTTACAACTCAAACTTCTCGTTGTGCACGAGAAGTTGCAGAGACAACCAGGTTCCCGGCTATCCAGAAAGAGCGAGACCCCCGACCTTTCTCTTCAAGACCGGGGGTTGGGAGGAGAGACCGCCAATAAAGAACGGGCAGTCGCTACTTCAAGAACCCGTTCGCCTTGCGTTGGGCCTGCATGGCCTCGTACATATCCCATAGACCTTCGGGCAGGTCGGGACGCTCTTCGCGCGGCTTAAGCCGCATGGAAAGCGCGCCGGTGGGGCAGCGGCTCACGCACTGCCCGCACGACAGGCACTGGTCGTCATGGAAAATCTTGCCTGTCTCGGGATTGATTGAGGCGCTCGCCGAGGGGCACACCTCGAGGCATGCGCCGTCGCCCAGGCACTTGTCGACGTCGATGACCACCTCATAATGCGAGACCTGGTGCATCGCTGGGCCGGGGAACAGGCGCTTTGCCTGAAGCAACGCGCAGACCTTCGAGTCGCAGAAGCACATGATGGGCACGTTCGTAACGTTCTCGACGTGAATGCAGCAGCCTTCTTTAACTTTGCGCTCGAGAAGCGCTATGCACTCTTCCTGCGTAAGCTGTTTGCCCGTACCAATGGACAGGTAGTACTCGGCATACTCGTCAAACGACAAGCAAGTCATCTTGTCGGGGTCGTCGTAACCGCCCATGGCCGCCGTGTTGGTACGGCACAGGCATTGGCACACGGCGATGAGCTTCTTGGAACGGATGATGGCACGAGCATCGTCCACGGCAAGCATCTCGTTGGAGTTAACCAACTCGGTATGCACGGGCACGCTGCGGAAAGGCGGCATGTCCACCTCGTTGTACCATTGCTGAGCCCAACGCGTGGCAATGTGCTGGTTCTCATCGAGGATCCAGTCTTTGCGCCCGGCGTCGATGTCGTCCTGCATGAGCTTGATGTGGGCCTCCCAAATACCCGCAATCATAGGCTGCACGCGATAGTATGCGGTACGGTTGCGCACTTCACGATAGATTTGACCCTGCATGGCCATACCCTCGCAGATGCGCTGGGCCTCTTGCACCGTGCGGCCAGTCCTTTCAGCGAAATCGGCGGCGGTAAAGAAACAGTCAAGCGGCATCTCAAGGCTCCATTGGGCCTCTTCAGGCGTATAAAAACGCTTGAAGAGCGAGAGCTCATACTCCTCAGGCGTATGGTCAAAACCAAAACCAAGTTTGTTGATCTGATCGCAGAGCTGGTAATACACATCCTGCTCGCCAGTCATGGACTTTCCTTCCTCTCCCAAAAATCCCCTAAGCCCCAATATGTCACGCGCCCGGGTCAACCCCGCAGCAGGGGGTGTATACGGGGGTAACCCGGGCGCCTTGACAACATTTAGCCGGCCGAATGGCCGAGACTGTGGGCCTTAGCCCACGAAGTCCGTGATGTAGCCCTCGGCCATGCGCAGCTGGGAGAACTGCTTGTAGTCCTCGAACATGTCGTCGGGAAGCTCCACGAGCTCCTCGGTGGGCTTGGCCTTGAGGGAGCGGGCCTGCACCGGGCAGACGATGGCGCACTGGCCGCAGCGCACGCACTGGCGGTTCATCTCGCACTTGCCCTCGTCGGTGAGCGTGATGGCGAACATCGGGCAGCGCTGCACGCATGCGCCGCAGCCCACGCAGGCGTCCTTGTCGTACTGCAGGTTGTAGGCGGAGATGTTCTCCATCATGTTGCCCGCGCCCCCCAGGGCCACGTAGGTGGTGAGCAGCTTGCAGCAGTCGCCGTGGCAGTTGCAGATGACCTCCGAGCGCTTGGAGAAGAGCTGCTCCACCACCAGGCCGCAGTCCACGCTCTCCTGGATTGAGGCCTCGGCCTCCTCGCGGGTGATCTGCCGGCCGATGCCGCGCTCGATGAAGAACTGCGCGATCTCGCCCACGGAGATGCAGGTCTCGGTGCGGTGCGCGTGGGCCTCGTCGCACACGTTGGTGCCGGTCACGGTCTTCTCCAGGCGGCACTGGCAGGGCGACAGGGCGAACAGCTCGTTCTTGGCGAGGGTCTCGTGCCAGTCGGTGTAGGGGGCCATCTCGCCGTCGACGACGTCGGGGCTGGCAGGGACGATGGCGCACAGGGGGCGCACCGACTGCACGGCACCCATGGCGAAGTCCGCGCCCAGGCCGGCGTTGAATTCGTTACACCAGTCGGCGTCGAAGATGTCCATGTTGAACTCCCACATGCCCCACAGCGGCGCGATCACGTAGTACTGCATGACGCCCGCGCGCTCGAAGCGGGAGAGCAGCGAGTGGGAGGCCATCTGGGTGAGGATGGCGTCGGCCTCGTCGTATTCCATGCCGGTGAGCGCCGCGTAGTCCTGCACGGTGAACAGCCTGAAGAGCGGGGCCTTGAGGTAGGCCTCGGCCTCCTCCTCGCTCCAGTTGTTCATGACGCTGGCCCAGGCGGCGCCGGTCTCGGCCGTGATGTCGGATCCGATGCCGATGCCGATGCGGTTGAAGCGGTTGCGCAGGCGCACGTACAAGGCGGGGATTACGGTGCCGTCGTCGCACACCACGTCGTCGACGACCTCGGCCTCCTCCAGCAGCATTCGGTCAAGCTCGTCGCGGGGGATGTCGGTCATGGCCTTGACGGGGTCGATGCGGCCCGAGGGGGCGTAAATGTCCTCGGAGGTGCCGCCCAGGGGGGCGTCCTCAAAGGCGGGCTCGGCCTGGGCCGTCTTGGGAGCTGCGGCCTCCACGCCGAGGGCGGTTGCGGCTGCGACGGCCGTTGCGGTGCCGACGAAGGTGCGGCGGGTGATGTCTTCCATGGTAGGTCCTCTCTCTATCCTCCGGCGACGCCTCCCCGCGCCGCCCGTCAAGGGAGAGGATAGGGGCCAAGGGGCCAAAACGTTCCCGCGCAGATGTGCATCCCCCGCGCGATTATGCAGGTAAAATACAGTGAACTTGAATCGGGGCATTCACGGCTAATGCATGAGCCCGCGCAAAAACGCATGGGGTCATTCATTTTTGCAACGGCGGGACGCACGGAAACGGAGAGGGGTGCCACCCCTGCCTGCCGGCGACTCGCCCACTATGGGCGGCAAGCAAGAAGAACCCCGGCTTATGCCTGCCTCGAGCCGCCTTTGCG
>CAKUKJ010000303.1 GCA_934662525.1 uncultured Coriobacteriales bacterium
TCGTCGAGCAGGTGGGTGGCGAAGACGATCGAGATGCCGAAGCCCGCGAGGCGGGCGACGAGGTCGAGCATCTCCTCGCGCCCGAGGGGTTCGAGGCCCCCACCTGGGCAAAGACCGTCCAAATCAGCACCCAGGAAAACGCCGCGCCCGCGAACGACATCGTGCTAGACGCCACAGACTCCGCCGACGTGAGGGGCCTCAGGATGAAGCCTCCGAGCATGAGCAGGGCCGCAGTCACAAGAAGGATGTCCTCGCTCTCCATGCGGTGACGCGAGAACACCCAGATGCCCCCCGCAAGGAGCATCAGCACGACGAGAACGTTGGCGGCAAACACGACCTGCGTCTTCTCGGCAAGCGAGATGCCGTGAATGAACTCAAAGAACGCGATGAGGATGAACAGGCGATGCGAGGGACTCACGAAGGAGTCGGGGTTCGTGGCGCCAAGCTCGGCAGGCGCGCGTCCAGACAGGGCCGCCTTCAAAAACGGCACGCCGGCCACATGGCCGCTCGCCAGCATGACAAGCTCCACCAGGGCGGCCGCGGCCAGGCATGCCTCAAGCGACAACCCCTGCGGGATGACACAGCGGAGAAGCGCGCCTATGCCCTCGCCCAGAAACGCCGCAAGCACGAAGTCGCGCTTGTTCCCCAGGGCGCACAAGGCGGCCCCAACGAGAATGCGCGGCCAGGCGCACCCGAAATGCGCCACGCACACGCCAACCGTGGCGAGGACGGCATTGGCCGCCTCCATGCCCCACCACCAAGCAAACGAGCCTCCCACGATCATGAGGGCGAACGCCGTGCTGAACGCGACGGGCGACACAAGGCGCGGCGCCCTGAGGGCAATCAGCGCCACAAGGGCGTACCCAGCCGCTGCGGCCACGGCCTGGATGGTGACGGATGCCGGGCTCAGCCGCTCAAGCAGGGGGAAGGCCATCGTCATGAGCACCCAGACATCCACCGACGAGCAGACGCAGGCAATCACGGCAAGCGTAAGCGCCGCCGGGCGCGGCAAGGTTCCGGGGCGCGCGCCCATGCCCGCGCCTCGCCCCGAAGCCGCAGCGCTCACCCCAACCCCGGCACCGCCCTCGCCCTTGCGACAAAACCCCGCCATCACGCGCCCCCTGCGTGTCGAAACCCTCACGTTACCGCGACATAAGCGGGGACAGACGTCATGCGCGCCGCTCCGCGAAAGTCGTGCGGTGCCATGATACTCGTTCAACCCAAAACAGGTCTAGTCCGGAGCTTCTCTTAACATCCCAGCTAAAAGGTGGGGTGATTGTGCAATCACCCAAGGGTGAGCCCTCAAACACCCCCGCTGGCCCTCGAAATGCCGCCGCTCACCGCCTAGAGTTCGTTTCAGTCGCAGCGAGGCGAGCGCGCACCCCACGCACCGCATCGCAGGCGGCAGTCGCCAGCCGTCGGGGCTGGCCGAGCCATCCGGCGCACGTGCATGCAGGGCACGACGCCTCAGACGTGAGGCGAGCACGCAGGTGCGCCGAGATGCCTCTGGGCCATGGGGATGGCCCGGAACCCGACAACGATTTGTCATCAAGGGTTAGCACGTTGATTCAGGAGGTCGTCATTATGAACGCTACTGTCTCTCGTCGTGGTTTCGTTGCCAGCGCCGGCGCCGCCGCCGGCATTCTTGCCGCCTGCGGGTATCAGGGTTCTCTTGCCTGGGCCGACGAGGCCGCCGCTGAGCCCGAGTGGACCGACACGGCCGACGTCGTCGTCTGCGGCGCAGGCGGAGCCGGCCTGAACGCTGCATATCGCGCACTCGAGCTGGGTGCCTCCGTCATCGTTCTTGAGAAGGCCGGCTTCACCGGCGGCACCCTGCAGTTCTCCGAGGGCGCCTTCCAGGCCGCCGGCACCGAGGACGAGTTCGCACTCGACGACGGCACCAACCCCGCCACCCCCAACGACTCCGTCGACCTGATGTGTGAGAACTGGCTCGCCATGGCCGACGGCGACTGCGACGAGGACCTCATCCGCACCATCGTCTCCAAGTCTTCCGAGTCGCTCGACTGGATCAAGTCCAGCTTCGGTCTGAGCGTCTCCCGCACCGCCGGCAACCGCCCGGTGCCCTTCGTGCCGCAGGAGACCGTCGCCGACCGCATCCACTACCTGGTGGACCCGGCAGACGTTGAGAACACCGACGGCCACGGCGGCAAGGTGTGGATGGACAACGCGGCCAAGGCCGTGGAGGACGCCGGCGGCAAGATCGTCTTCAACGCCGAGATCGTGGAGTTCGTGACCGACGAGGAGGGCACCGTCATCGGCGTCAAGTGCCTCGACGGCACCGCCTACAAGGCCGACAAGGGCGTCATCTGCTGCACGGGCGGCATCGACCACAACGAGGTGCTCGCCAAGCACGTGAACCCCTACCACTACTGGCAGATCACGCACGGCGGCATCGCCAGCGTCGACGCCAACACGGGCGAGGGCATCCTGGCCGGCATGGCCCTGGGCGCGCAGTGCAGCTTCCACGGCACCGACAACAACCCCAGCTACTTCTGGATCGGCACCAACAAGCACATGATGAACCTCATCGCCGTGGGCCCGCGCGGCTACCGCTTCGCCCGTGAGGACACGACCTACGGTTTCTGGGCACGCTGCCTGTACTACCAGCAGCGTCAGGAGTGCGGCGCCGACGGCACCATCTGGATCGTCTTCGGCGAAGACCTGTTCGACGACAACTCCGCGCTGCAGGACGAGAATCAGGTCCAGGCCTGGTATGACGACGGCACGCTCGTGAAGGGCGAGACCGTGGCCGAGCTTGCCGAAAAGACCGGCATGCCCGAGACGGCCCTGCAGGAGACCCTCGACGAGTGGGCCGAGTGCTGCGAGAAGAAGGAGGACCCGCGCTTCGGCCGCGACGACGCCTTCGACGGCATCAACGCCCCCTACTTCGCGATGAAGCTCATCATGGGCACCACCGGCGCCTTCGGCGGCATGGTCATCGACGAGCAGTGCCACGTGCTCGACTATGAGGGCAACCCCATCCCGCACCTGTTCGCAGCCGGCAACTGCTCGGCCGGCTGGCTGGGCGACTTCTACTACGGCTCGGGCACCTGCCTCATGGCCTGCGCCGCGCTCGGCATGATCTCGGCCGAGAACGCCGTGGCCGGCACCTACGAGTCCGACCCCGTCAAGCCCGGCGCGACGGGCCAGACCGACCCCGACGCGGCCGCCGCTGACGACACCGAGGCCGCCCCTGCGGCTGACGCCTCCGCCCTGGCCGACGGCACCTACACCGGCACCGGCAAGGGCATCGGCGGCGACGTGCCCGTCACGGTGACCGTCGAGGGCGGCAAGATCACGGCCGTCGAGGTGGGCGAGAACTCCGAGACCCAGGGCATCGGGAGCAAGGCCATCGAGCAGCTTCCCGATGAGATCGTGGCCGCCAACGGCACCGAGGGCGTCGACGCCGTGGCCGGCGCGACCGTGACCTCCAAGGCCATCTTCGACGCCGTGAACGAGGCCCTCTCCGCCTAGCGCTTCGCATCGCATCGCCCCTGAAAAACTCTCCCCCAAGAGCAAGCCCCGAGCCCGCAATCATACACGGGCTCGGGGCTTTTCGCTCTCACACGACGGCCCGTCGAGCGCACGTGCTCAAAGAACTGCCGCACGACTATCGTTCGCCAACCCGTTCGCTTAGATATTCACGGAAACCAGGCAGTTCAAACGCCACGACACCCCTGCCGAGCTCAGAGATAACAC
>CAKUKJ010000304.1 GCA_934662525.1 uncultured Coriobacteriales bacterium
AGGCTGTGGGGTCAGAGGCGGAGGTTGCACCGTCGGACGAGGTGCCGTCCGAGCTGTTTGTCCCGTCTGCTGCGGCGGGCGTCTCGTCGGTGGCGGCGCTGCCTGCCGCGCCCGTGCCGGGCGCATCGCTTGCCCCGGATGCACCGCTCGCGTCACTGCCGCCGGACGTCGCTGTGTCACCGGCCGCGCCGCTGTCACCTGCACCCGCCTGGTCCTGCTGCGCGTCTGCGCTCGCGTCCTCGCTGCTCGCTGCGGCATCCGCCGCCGCATCTGCAAGCTGGTCGGCCATCGGGTCGGTCACGCCTGAGGAGGCTGAGGCGTTCTTCGACACGGTGTCGATCGTCTCTGCCATGTCCTCGTAATTGTAGCCGGCCTCGGCGTAGCTCTTCGCAAGCTCCTTCAACGCCGCGATGTCCTCGTCGGTAAGGCCCGAGGTGTTGTCATACGTGACCTCGGTGACGTTGACGGTGGAATTGTCGATGACGGTGGTGGAGTTGTCCACGTTCGTCACGTTCGTGGTGTTGTTGACCGTCGTGTTGTTGTTCACGATGTTGTTCACCGTGTTGTCCACGATGGTGTTGATCTGGCTCTCGTCGGTGACGTTGTTCATCACGACGTTGGCCTTCACGTCGTTCACGATGAGCGTGGCGACGTCGGAGCCAACCTGGTTGGATAGCGACTGCGTCACCACGAGCTCCTGGGTGGCAACGTCCTTCTTCGTTTGGTCGAGCGGCTGGCCCGTCGCCGTCTCGTAGGCGAGCAGCACGCCGGTGAGCGCGCCTGTACCTGAGACCTTGAAGGGGCAGATGGCGATGACGTCGGCGTTGCGCACGCCTGCCGTGGAGAGGGCCGAGGCCAGCATGTCCGCCGTGACGTAGTTCAGGTTGGCTGCGCGCACATGGATGCCGCCCGAGCTGGTGGGGCAGATGAGTGCGCAGCTGTACGTGGCGTTGCCGATTTGCTCATAGGGCACGTAGCCGTCGAGGTGGGCATGCTCGTCGGCGTTCGTCACATAGATGATGTCGGCGTTTGCCATGCTCGAGCCGAAATAGTCGATGACGGTCTGCTTCT
This sequence comes from uncultured Coriobacteriales bacterium, assembly GCA_934662525.1. Lineage (GTDB taxonomy): Bacteria > Actinomycetota > Coriobacteriia > Coriobacteriales > UMGS124 > UMGS124. The sequence goes on from CAKUKJ010000304.1 coordinate 1,072, forward strand.
GCGCGGCCGTGAGGTCGGCGCCGATGGTTGCCACGACGCGCGAGTCGGCATAGGCGGGCGCGGTTGCAAGCGATGCCGCCATGACGGCAGCCGCAAGGGCACTTGCGATACGACCAGGACGAATAGAGGGAATGTACATGTCTGCCTCCTCGATGGGTTGGACGCACTTGCACAGAGTATACCCCCTAATGGCGGCGATGGTCTGCCGGCGCGTTCCCGTCCTGTGAACATGGATTTCTTGATATGCCGCTCGTCCTTCTCGCTTCTGCCGCCCGACGGTTGCCCTCTTGTAAATTTGCGAGATTTTTGCTTTACGTGCGTGCCATGCGGGGCTAGGATGCACGGTATCGTTTGTGAGGCGGGGGTTCGCAAACGTCTCACACACGGGGCCGGCGTGCAGCCGTGCGCCGGCGGGCAAGATGTCTAAAAAAGGGGGACATCGTATGTCTGCATTGAAGAATGCTTCCGTGAGCCGCCGTGGGTTTGTCGCTGGGGCAGCGCTGGCTGCAGGCGCGGCGGGGGCTGCGGGCCTTGCTTCTGCCTCGCTTGCGCATGCCGACGAGGTAAGCTGGGACGGCACGTATGACGTCATCGTTTGCGGCGGCGGCGGCTCGGGCCTGACGGCGGCTTACTCCGCCCTCGAGCAGGGCGCCGAGAAAGTCCTCGTCCTTGAGAAGGCCGACGCTTGCGGCGGCACGACGGCCACGGCCGAAGGCGCCGTGCAGGCGGCTGGCACCACCTGGCAGAAGGAGCTGGGCAAGAACGGCGTGGACGACGACTCCGCCGACAAGCACTACGCGTTCTGGATGCAGGACGGCGAGGGCCTCGTCGATCCCGACCTCGTGCGCGTGATGGCCGACAACGCCGCCGACAACCTGCAGTGGATGGCTGACAGCTTCGGCATCACGTTCTCCAAGGTCTTCGGCTGCTTCCCGGCGGCCTACACCGATCCCGCCAACATGGCCGACCGCATCCACCTCATCACTGACGCCTCCGACGAGACGAAGACGGGCGGCGTGGTGTGGACCACGAACGCCGAGGCCGCCGTGCGCGAGGCGGGCGGCGAGATCATGACGGGCACCGCCGCTGCGCACCTGGTGATGGGCGACGACGGCGTTGCCGGCGTGGAGACGGCCGACGGCAAGCATTACCAGGCCACGAAGGGCGTCGTGCTCGCCATGAGCGGCATTGAGCACAACGAGGAGCTCGCCAAGAAGTACAACCCCCAGCAGTATTGGGACCTCAAGACCCAGGCCGTGGCAACCGCCGCGACCGACACGGGCGACGGTATCGTCATGGGCATCGAGGCCGGCGCCGACGTGGGCCGTTTTGGCGGCGCGGTCGATTTGCTGCTCTCCACCTGGAGCTACACCAACAACACGAACCCTGAGATTCCCTACATCCTCGTGAACCAGCGCGGCGTGCGCTTCGTGCGCGAGGACACCACGTATGCCTTCCACTGCCGCGCCATCTACAACGCGTGCATCCAGGAGGGCGGCTTCGACGACGAGGCCGGCACCACGGGCAGCACGTGGATGGTCATGGACAACAAGATGACGAGCGTCTCCCAGGCTGACTGGTCCGACCCTGACAAGCTCCAGGCCGCTCTCGATGACGGATCGATGGTCACTGGCCAGACGATCGAGGAGCTGGCGGATGCCATGGGCGTCGACCCCGATGTGCTGACGTTCAGCGTGGACAAGTGGAACGACGACGTCGCTGCCGGCAAGGACAGCCTGTACGGCCGCGAGGTGCAGCTGACCGCCCTCGACGAGGCGCCGTTCTATGCCTGGAAGACGGTCAACACCAACATCGGCTCCATCGGCGGCCTCAAGATCACCACCGACGCACAGGTCATCGACCGCAACGGCGAACCCATCGCGCACCTGTTCGCGGCCGGCACCAACTCCGGCGGATGGCTCGGGCCCTACTACCCCGGCTCGGGCACCTGCCTGCAGGGCACGCTCAACTGGGGCCGCATCGCCGGTGCCAGCGCCGCGAAGGCGTAAGAGGTCGAGCGATCCTACAGGTGCGGTAGAACGCACGGCACGGCTACCTCGAAAGGGCCGCGTGGGTTCTGGAAGACCGGGCTCGCGCGGCCCTTTTCATGTGCGGGTCGGAAGATGCACGCAGCAATGTCGGTGGGACGTGCGTCATCGCACGGCAGGTATGCCGATGTATGATGCGCCGACAAGTCGTCGAGAGCCACTGCGACGGGCCTTGTGCTTCCCGTTGGCTTTCTCGATCGCTAGCGAACTCCCGGAACCTGTGAGGTCTCCTCCATGAGCGCATCCATAAGGCGCTGTTGAGAGTTGAACCCCGTCTTGCGGTAGATGTGGGCGATGTGGGTCTTGGCCGTCGACTCCGAGACGAACAGCTGCTTGGCGATGCCGGCCACGCTCATGCCGTCGGCCAGCAGGCGCAGGACCTGGCCCTCGCGCGGGGAGAGCTGCGGGCCGGACGGGGCGAGCCGGCGCTTCATGGCCTCGGCCAGGTCGGCCGCGGTGAAGGCGCTGGGGGCCGAGGCGGCGTGCCGCGCGGCCGCCACGACCTCGTCGGCGGGGGCCGTCTTGGGGACGAACGCGCTGGCCCCGGCCTCGAGCGCGCCGAAGAGCTGGTCGTCGCCGGCGTACATGGTGAGGACCACGA
>CAKUKJ010000305.1 GCA_934662525.1 uncultured Coriobacteriales bacterium
CCCTCGGGCTGCTCCCATTCGGCTGCGGAGACCTTGTCGCGGGTGAGCAGCTCGTTGGTGAAACGCTCGCCGTTTGCGTTGATGAGGATGGCGCCGTCGCCGCGGATGCCTTCGGAGAGCAGCGTGGCCGTGCCCTGCTCCACGGTGGGGTGAACCTGGATCTGGTCGATGTCCACGGTGTCGGCGCCGATGGCCTGGGCCAGGAGGATGCCGTCGCCGGTGGCGCCAGGCTGGTTGGTGGTCACGGCGTCGAGCAGCTCGGGGCGGTACTGGGCCAGCATCTCGTGGTTGGCGCCGAAGCCGCCGGCGGCGACGATGACCGCCTTGGCGGTGTAGGTGACGCTGGCTCCGGTGCGCAGGTCGGTGGCGCGCACGCCGCACACGGCGCCGTTGTCGTCGACGAGGAGCTCCTCGGCCTTCATCTGCGTCACGGCCGCGACGTCGCGCTGCTCGCACTGCTCGCACATGTGGCGCACGAGATAGGTGCCCACGGCCTCGCCGTCCTCGGGGCGGTGGATGCGCTTCACCGAGGCGCCGCCGGAGGTGGAGAGCTTCGTGAGGGGCATGCCGCGCTCCTCGAGGCGCTCAAGGGCGGCGTTGGAGTTCTCGCACATGAACGTGATGAGGTCCATGTTGCCCAGCTCGTGGCCGCCCTCGTAGGTGTCGTTGGCGAAGAGCTCCACGCTGTCCTCGATGCCCTCGGCCTCCTGTACCTTGGTGCAGCAGGCGTTCATGCCGCCCTCGGCGCACACGGTGTTGCCGCCGGCCACGGCCATCTTCTCGATGAGCAGCACGCGCGCCCCGCCGTCGTGGGCGCTCATGGCGGCCGTCATGCCCGCGCCGCCCGCGCCGATGATGACGATGTCGTAGTCGGGGCCGCCGGCGGCCTCGGTCTGCTCGGCGCGGGCAGGCTCGGCGGGCTCGAGGGCGCCCATGCCCGCTGCGGCAGCCAGGCCGGCGCCGAGCGCTCCGGTGACGAACATGCGGCGGGTCAGACGGGTGGTCGTGCGAGGCTTGCTGGTATTGGCGCTCATGGAATCCCTCTTCCTCACGGCCTGCGCGCGTGGTTGCGTGCGGGCGGCTTCCTTGTGCCGCGCGGCCTGCCTTCTCGGAGGCCCTGCGGCTTGACGTGATCCAGCATGCGCCGGGTAAAGCCCCGAACCTTCGTCCGAGGGCGTGTGAAACCACGCGTGCGAGGAGGGTGAATTAATTCATACGGTGCGATATTTTGGCTGGTAGATTGGTTGACGATGGGCTGCGGTAAAGGCTTGGGGCGCGAAAGGGGCAATGCGCGCAGAGTTTGTGGGTTTAGCGGGCCTCGCTTGCTTGTATTCGGCTGACGAGCGGATTTCGGGCGCGCTTGGCGGCCTCCTCTTAGCGACCGCCGGTCTTTCGACGAGGGCCTGCAACTCTCTTTCGCCTGTTATGGGGCAAGTTTGGATGAGAATGCCGTTTTGCTTGCAGATTGAAGAGAGTGACCCCGGCGTGAAATGATGCGCATCACGTTTACCTGGTGTTTTGCCAAGCGTGAGATATGCGGGCGATTGAAGCTGCACGCAAAACGGCATTCTCATCCACCTTTAGGTGGCAAGACGGGCCAGTGGCGGTGAGGCCGGGTGCCGAGTCGGCCGGGGCGGCTGCGGGGGTCGGCTCCTGTGACGGCACGACAAAAGCCCCGCAGGGCTTGCCGACACATTGGAGTGCCGATTTGCCCTGCGGGGCCTTGCGTTTAGAACAACCTTTGCTGGCTCGCGCCGTGGATGCGATGCGAGCCGATTTGTCGCGAACGGGGCGTCTCCTGCTCACGTGCAATCGCCGGGCGCTCGTAGCGTCGCCCGGCGATTGACGCCAGGAGGCGCGACCTACTCGGCGGTGGGTTCGGTGCCCAGCGCGGCCTGGGCGGCGTTGGTGCCTGCGAAGCGCCCGGAGGTGTAGGCCCAGTTGAGGCCGCAGCCGCCTGCGGGGTAGTCGTCGTAGATGAACGTGCCACAGCTGACCTCGCCGGCGGCGTACAGGTTGGGGATGGGGAAGCCGATCTCGCTCATCACCTGCATGTCGGCGTTGACCTCGTAGCCGCCAAATGTGCCGTGCGTGCACACGCCCATGGTGAGCACGTAGTAGGGGGCCTGCGTCAGCGGCACAAGCAGCTCGGCCTTTTTGCCGAACTCGCTGTCTTCGCCGGCCTCGCACATGGCGTTGTAGGCGTCGAGCGACTCCTGGAAGGCGTCGCCGGGCAGCCCCAGCGCCTCGGCTGCCTCGGCCACGGTGTCTGCCTGGGCGAAGATGCCGTCGTCGAGGCCCTTCTGGAACTTCTCCGCGAGCTTTTCGTCGAGCGCGTCGCGGGCCGCCTGGTCATAGACGGCGTAGAAGTGCTGCCCGTCGAAGTGGGCCACCTGATAGTAGATGTCGTGCGTCTGGCCGGCCTCGCTCACGAAGCGCTTGCCGTCCTTGTCGAGCCACAGCACGTTGTTGGCGATGAGCTTGGACTGGCCGGTCTGCACGGCGCAGAACAGGATGCCGTTGGTGCCGCCGTGGCCGATGTAGCGCGCGCCCTTGTCGAGGCCCATCTGCAGGCCCTCGCCGGTGCAGCCCTGGCCCACCTCGGTGTAGACGCCCACGTAGTCGGGCATGTACTTGGCGATCATGTCGTCGTTGCGGCAGAAGCCGCCGGTGGCGATGATGGTCTTCTTGGCGGTGAAGGTGAGCTCGTTGCCCTCGGAGTCGGTGGCCTTCACGCCGGTCACGGCGCCGGACTCGTCCATCACGAGCTCGGTGGCCTGCACGCCGAAGCGGACGTCGGCGCCGTTGGACACGGCGAGGTCGGTCACGGCGCTCAGGGCGTCGGCGGCGGTGTTGGCGCAGTTGTGGCCGCGCTCCACGGTGTCCTTGCCCTTCTTGGAGACCGTGTCCTTGAAGGGAACCTGCAGATCGCCGGAGAGCCAGTCGATTGTGTCGCCGTAGTTCTCAGCCGCGAACTTCTGGATGCTGTAGGCAAGCTTGTCGCCGTTGCAGCTCATGAAGTAGTCGAGAAGGGCCGAGGGCTCGTCGTCGATGCCGGCGGCCTTCTGGATTTGGGTGCCTGCGCCGTAGAAGGTGCCCAGGGCGAGCACGCTCGAGCCCATCTGGGAGTCGCCCTTCTCAAGCACGATGACGTTGGCGCCCTCCTGGGCGGCCGTCGCGGCGGCGGCCATGCCCGAGCCGCCCGCGCCGATGACGAGGACGTCGCACTCCGTGTCGGCGGCGGGCTTGCTTGCGGTGTCGGCCAGGGCCGCGGCGGCGTTGCCGGCCAGGCCGAGCGCGACGCCGGCGGCTGCGGCGGCCTGGGTGAACTGGCGGCGGGTCAGGTTGGATGCTGCGATGCTCATGATGTTCCCCTTCTACCTTGTGCGGCACCCGTGGGGGCGTCGCGCTTCTGCTGCGTCTGCCTGCGGGTATGCGGCATGTCTGCGCGGTGTGCGCCTGCCCTGCCACCCCGTGACATGACAGGTCGAAAGATAGGCCCATACGGGGCGGGTGAGAGCGTTTCAAACGTGTGAGAGCCCCAAACCTCACCCGCATTCGGGTGATTTTTTCCTCTATACTTGCCGATTGCGGATGAACGCGGGCCTGACCATGCCGGGCGGGTCGCGAGATGCGGGTGCGGGGCATGTGCGTGCCCGTGGTGCTTGGCGGACGTCGACGTGCCAGGTGCAACGCACCGTGCGATGGCGGAGCC
>CAKUKJ010000306.1 GCA_934662525.1 uncultured Coriobacteriales bacterium
AGCACTACAAGGAAAACATGTTCCCTCCCATGGAGATGGAGGGCGAGAGCTTCGTCCTGCGCCCCATGAACTGCCCCCACCACATGATGATCTACGCCAACCAGCCCCACTCCTACAAGGACCTGCCCATCCGTCTGGCCGAGATCGCCCACGACTTCCGCTATGAGGCCTCGGGCACGCTCAAGGGCATCGAGCGCGGGCGCCACTTCTGCCAGAACGACTCCCACATCTTCGTGACCCCCGACCAAATCAAGGATGAGATCGCCGGCGTGTGCAACCTCATCTTCGACGTCTACAAGGACTTCGGCATCACAGACTACCGCTGCGTGCTGTCGCTGCGCGACCCTGCCGACAAGCACAAGTACCACCAGGACGACGAGATGTGGGAGAGGGCTGAAAGCGCCCTGCGCGAGGTCCTCACCGAACTGGGCATCAAGTTCACCGAGGAGATCGGCGAGGCGGCCTTCTACGGCCCCAAGCTCGACGTGAACGTGCAGCCCGCCGTGGGCGCGGAGTACACGCTGTCCACCTGCCAGCTCGACTTCTGCCTGCCCGCGAAGTTCGACCTCAAGTACGTCGACAAGGACGGCACCGAGAAGACCCCCGTGGTCTTGCACCGCGCCATCTTGGGCTCGCTCGACCGCTTCATGGCCTACCTCATCGAGGAGACGAAGGGTCGCTTCCCCACCTGGCTCGCGCCCGTCCAGGTCAAGGTGCTCCCCATCTCCGAGAAAACGCACGACTACGCCAACGCCGCATACGAGCGCCTGCGCAACATGGGCATTCGCGTGCAGATCGACGACCGTTCCGAGACGATCGGCTACAAGATCCGTGAGGCCCGCCAGGTCGACCGCGTGCCCTATATGCTCGTCATCGGCGAGAAGGAGGCGGAGGGCAACGTCGTCGCCGTGCGCGACCGTGCCACCGACAAGACCGAGACGATGACGCTCGACGAGTTCTGCGACAAGATCGCCCGCGAGATTGCAGAGGGTGCCTAACCTGGGTTGTTCGCCCCAAGCGAAGCCGCACTGAAAGCAAAGGAGGAGGTCGAGAGGCCTCCTCCTTTCATATATGTATACATACAGAGATATGCCTTATAGGATGACTCTCGGGTAGCTCGCACGCATTTTCAAAGGCAGGCCATCAGAAATCCCTGATAGTGCATGAAAAAGGCCCCTTGCGGGGCCTTTTTGCTCGATAAGCGGTTGTTGCAGACGAGAACGCCCAACAGTTTAGCGCACGTGCGTCCTGCAATAGGGGCAGACGACCCAATCGGCATCAAGCGGACGATGGCAGTTCGGGCACACGTTGCGCACCTGGGTGTCGCAGATGGGGCACACGATGAAGTCGCGGTCGATATGGGCGCCACAGGTGGGGCAGGTGCCGTAGTGCTGCAGCTCGTGCTCGCGAAGCGCAATCTCAAGCTCCTGCTCGTCGCGGTCGATTGCATAGGAGGAGGGGCGCAGGACCAGGTAGGCCACAAGTCCCACGAGGGGGACGATGGAGACGATGCCCCATGCCCACCAGGCCGCAGAGCCGCGCGCGCGGGCGTCCTTGATGACATAGAGAATCGACAGGAGATAGAGGAAGACGATAATCACGCCGATGAGCGTGAGGACCATCTGAACCTGCGGAGTAAAGAGTATGTTGATGAGTTCGGACATCAGCGTTCCTTTCAGAAAGACACTGATTGAGAATTGTACCAAATGCTACGCAAGAATCGCAGCTATCTCCCCTATCAAGGTAATCGTACCGCAGGCAATAAAGGATTCTCCACACAATGCTGTAAGAGCAGCCTCAGCTGTGCCATACACGGCAACCGGTTTGACGCCGCAGACGCGCTCGATCTCGGCGGCAAGGCCTGCCGCGGGGAAGGATCGGGTGCTCGCGCTCTGCGTCACGACCACCCGATCGAAAAGCGGCACGATGCGCGAGACGATGCCGGCGTGATCCTTGTCGGCAAGCGCGCCGATGAGAAGCGCTGGGCGGCTCGCCTTGTCAGGAAACGCCGTGCGCACCGCGTCGCAGAACGCCTCGGCTGACTGGGGGTTATGGCAGGCATCCACGATGACGAGAGGCTCGGCGCGCAAGGTTTGAAAGCGCCCGGGCACCGGGCATGTGAGAAGCGCCTGGCGAGCGACTTCTGCCTTGAGGGGCCGTGCGAGCACCGCTGTGGCAAGCGCAAGGGCACAGGTGGCATTTTGAGGCTGGTAGATGGGGCCCGAGACCACCATTGAGGGATAGTCGGCCTCGATAAGACCCATGTCGGGCACGTCGATCGAGACATGAGCGTCGAAAAGGACCCCGTGACCCGCCGCATCGGCCCCATTCGCAGCTCCGTCTGAGGAGAGGATGCCGAAGGCCGCCAGGTCGGCCTCGTCTTCCAAAAAGGTCGGGTCGCACGCGACGGGGTGTGCTTCGTCCATGACAACGCAGGGCCGTACATCCATGTCCTCGCAACGGCTGGCGACCACGGCAAGCGTCTCGGCAGGGCTGACCGCAGACATGCCCAGCACCACGGGGATGCCCGGATGGATGACGGCCGCCTTTTCCCGTGCAATTTTGGCAAGCGTGTCGCCCAAGATAGCCGTGTGGTCGAGGGCAACGCCCGTGAGCGCGCAGGCAACCGTCTGCACGGCGCTTGTCGCGTCCCACCTGCCGCCCAGGCCCACCTCGAGAACCGCAAAGTCAACGTCCTCAAGGGCATACATGACAAGCGCGGCAGCCGTGAGCAGCTCGAACTCGGTGACGCCCTGAGCGCGCATACCCTCGTTGCGAGCCGATACGCGCTCCCAGGCAGCAAGCGCATAGCTCACACCGAGGGCGAAGAGGTTCTCACCTACCGGCTCGCCGTCGATTTCCACGCGCTCGGTGTAGCTCACGAGGTGCGGGCTCGTGTAGAGGCCCACCTTGCGGCCGGCAGCCCGAAGGAGGGCCGCCGTGTAGCGCGAGGTGGAAGTCTTGCCGTTCGTTCCGGCCACCTGAACGCACGCGTATGCGTCCTCGGGATGACCAAGCTCATCGAGAAGGGCTCGGATGGGGGCAAGGGAGGGGTCGATGCCGAAGCGAAGCGACGCCTCGATACGGGCGATGGCCTCATCAAACGGCTTCGACTCCTCCTCAGCAAGCAAGAACGGGCTAGCCCAAGTCACTGATCTGTGCCTCCAAGACGGCGATGGACTCTTTGAGGGCACCGGCGTGCTCCTGCTTGGCCGCGATGACCTCAGGGGCGGCCTTGGCGACGAAGCCGGGGTTGGCGAGCGTCTTCTCGACGCCGGCAAGCTCCTTCTTCTGCGCCTCGACCTGCTTGGTAAGGCGGACGGCCTCAGCCGCCAGGTCCACCAGGCCAGCGAGCTCGATGAATATCTCAAGGCCGGCGTCGACGGTCATGACAGACCCGGCAGGCTTGTTCACATCGACGCCGACGGTAAGTTCGCCAAGGCGCCCCATCTCGCAGACGGTGGCCGCCTGAGCTTCGAGACGGGCCGCGTCCTCGGCAGAACAGCGGACGCAGATGGAGAGCTCCTGCTTGGGAGAGATGGCATAGCGGGCACGTGTGGAACGGGCGGCGCCCACCAACGCCCGCACCTTCGTGATGAACCTGCTGGACGAGTTCAATCAGGCCACCTATGCCGGCGTTCAGAAATACGCGGCCGAGCGCGGTATCGGCGTGGTGGTCATGGAGCCGCTGCGCGGCGGCGCGC
>CAKUKJ010000307.1 GCA_934662525.1 uncultured Coriobacteriales bacterium
GCAGGGCCATGAGCAGGGTCGCGGACCGGTCGACGGAGTAGACCGCGCCCTGCTTGAGGGCGCCGCCGGGCAGCAGGCTGCGGCCGAGGCCGCCCGCCGTTCGCAGAAGGCCGCCGCAAAGGCCGCCGACAAGGACCACAAGTATCTCAAGTGCCCCAAGTGCAAGCAGGAAATCCGCGTTCCCAAGGGTGCCGGCAAGATTCGTATCACTTGCCCCAAGTGCCACGAGAAGTTCGAGAAGAAGGTTTAGTGCGGCGGCACTCCTTTCGGTACCCATGAATTGCATGCAGAGCCCCGGAGAGCAAATCTCCGGGGCTTTTTTGTGCCTGCGGGGGGGATGGCGATTGGTAATCGACGAGCTTGGAATGAGCGCAGAAATATGGGGAGATGTTTCCGCAAAAGCGGGGTTCTCCAGCCATGCTCTCGGTGATAGGCGGCCCATGGGATATCAGTTGGAGTTTGAAGGGGGGATAAACGGCATTCCCCGAGCGACTTATCTGGCCCCGTGGACGAACAAATCCTTGCGTTTCGAGACAACTTGGCTATCTCTTGCACATCTGAATGGCTGGAGAACCTTGAAAATGCGGAAGCATCTAGGTCTATCGGCCTTCAGGCTCAGAGGCCTGGCTCATTGACTGGTTTCGGCCTGCATGCAAAGGGCGGTTGCTGTATTTGCGAAGCAGCGCGTAACCTTTCGGGTGCTTCATCCGTGTATAGGGCGAGGAGGTGATGGGCTTATGGCAAGCCATTGTATGAGAAGCGAGGCTGAGATTGCCCAGGCCATGCAGGAGCACAGCAACGCGGTGTACGTGCTCGCACTGGCCCAGACGCGCTCGCAGGCGGATGCCCAGGATGTTGCACAAGATGTGTTTGTGAGCCTGTTGACGTGCGGCAAGGAGTTCCGTGATGCCGAGCATCTGCGCGCCTGGCTTTTGCGCGCGACACTCAATCGATGCGCCGACCTCTATCGAACGCCCTGGAAGCGCAGGGTGCAGAAGTTGCCCGATGAGGAACCCGATGTGGAGGATGCGCGGCCCGGCCCAGAAGATGCGGTGTTGAGCGAGTTGCAGGCAACTCAGGTGTGGCAGGCATTGGAGCGACTGCCTGAGACGCTGAGGGCTGCGGCAGTTCTCTTCTACCTGGAGAAACGGCCTGTGCGTGAGATTGCCGACATCCTGCAATGCAGGCCTGGCACTGTGCGCGTGAGGCTTGCGCGCGCCCGCGCCCAACTGCGAGATGCCCTGGGCGAACCAGCCGAGACTAATGGGGGAGGCAGACATGCAACGAGCGGAGTTCGACCGGGCGCGCAGCCTGGCGCAGAGCGTTGAGTTGCCCGAATCCGTCAAGAAGCGCGTTCTTGAGGCGGCAAGGTGCGGGGCACCCGAGCTGGTGGAAGGAACAGGCCCCATCGCAGGCGACTCTACGGCCTGCGAAGGTGCAGGGATGTCAAGCAAGGCGGCAGTGAGCGGCATGACTGGCAGGGACGCATATCTGCATTCCGAGTTGGGTCGGCAGGTTCCAATCTCATATCGAGGCGCAGGAGGGCCAAAAAAAGAACGAGCGAGACGTACTGGGGGGAGGCGCACGTCGAGGCGATTCGCAATCGTGGCTTCGCTATGCTCCATAGCGCTTATGGGTACGGTTGCGTATGCGGCGATTGAGACAGACTTCTTCACGGCGGTGTTTGGGGATAAAAGGCATCAAGATGTCGATGCACATGAGAGGACAATCTATTCAAAGGACGGGACGCAGTCGTTTACTGTTCCTGAGGCCGCGCGTACATGGTATGAGGTAGACCCCGCTTTTACAGAATCGCTCACAGGGAACTGCGTTCAAGAGGTCAATGAGTCCGTTACGCTCGGCGATTACACCATGACTGTCGAGAGCTTCGTCATGGATGAAAATGACATCGGCGTGGCATCAATCGCCGTTTCGTGTCCAAAGGGGTTCCGGTTTTCTACTCCGACAGGCGCGGATGCATACGGTCAACTGGCACTTGAGGATGATACTGATTTTAGGGGCGTTGGGCTTAGTTGGGAATACGGCGGTGCTTGGTCAAACTATCGTTGTGAGGTCAACGAGGCACTGACGACATCTACCGAGCTGCACCTCATCCTGCATTTTGATGCCGACCCGAACCAAGAGGGCATTGATCATCTGACGTGGCAGTTAAGCGTTCTTAAGGATGAGAATGTGGAAAGTGTCTCAATCATCACCGGCCTTCCGGAAGAGCGAGTGAAGGCAGTGCGGTGCAGCTCGCCTGAAAGCAAGATTGCCGTTTTGGTGTCGCCATTTGGACTTGTGATCGACACGCAGGATGTGACCGAAGACTTTTATGAGCCCGTGGTTCAGAAGGAGCTGTTCACGATGAAGGATGGTGAACAGCTGGTTGCAATTGAGGAATTGGATGAAGGCGACCTGTATAACTTGTTCTTTGGGAGCATGTCCGACGGTTACCGCATGATTCGCGATGTGCCGGCTTTCTTTATTGACACTGAGAAGTTGGAATCAGTGACGTTGCAGCTGTTCTTGTATACGGGCGTTCGCGATGAGAAGATAGATACAGGAGAAGTCGTCTTCTATCCCGAAGTGGTCTCTGAGGACCGGACGGAATAACGAACGTCTCCTGACCTTGTGATTTGGTAAGAGAATTGAAAAGTGAAGAGGCCCGAAGCCACATTTCAATATGGGGCTTCGGGCCTCTTGCTTCTCTGGCAGCTTTCCTATGCCACCCTTACGCCACCCGTAGGGTTCCGTGGTAGGTGCCTTTTGCTCCTATCCGCTCGGTGAGCTGGGCTTTCACGGCGGTGTATTTCTTCTCGGGAACGGGCAGCTCGGTGCCGCAGGAAAGGGTGAGACGGCAGCGCATGATGCCGCGCACGTAGGCGGGATTGACCAGGTAGCTTGCATGACAGCGCACAAACAGCCCCGCGTAGCGCCGTGCGACGGACGAGAGCGTCTCCACCGACTCAAACGTGTGTCCGGCGCTTGTGTGCACCAATGTGTGCCGACCCATGCTCTCGGCATAGACGACGTCGTTCCAGTCCAGGTAGAGCGTGGTGTGGCTGAGCCCTCGCAGGCAGATGCGCTCGATTGGGGCGTTTGTGGCGGCAACCCTCGCGCCGCTCTTCTCGGGGCTTTTGAGGGGCAAGGCGGGGGCCGTCTCCTTTTCGACGGCGTTCTCATGCGGGGCGTCGCAGTAGAGCGGATGGATGTTGCCGCAGCGGTCGTAGACGGTGGCGTTGGTGATGTGAAAGAGCGCGACGCGGGGCTCGTCGGTGTCGCAGCCGGTCCATGAGAGGTGAACGTGCTGCTCGACGCGTTTGACGGTGCCGTCGGGCCGGAACACGTCTACCGTGAAGCCGAGCAGCACCTCGCATGTGGGGCCGTTATGTGAGACCCACGGTGAGCCAGATTCGTCGTGCACCGAAAAGCGCAGGTTGGAGTGGCCAAGCGAGAATGCCTTGCCGAGGCCGTCGCGAGAATGGATGACGCTGCCGTCGGGGCCGACCCACATGATGTTTTCGGCGCAGTGGGCAAGGAGGGGTTGAGGTCTGTTGTTGTAGCAGTCCACGAGAAGCTGCGCCGACAGGGCGGCGATGTCTTGGGTTTGCATGAGGTCTCCTTTCGGCATAGAGGCCTGCCTGGACGGGTGCGCCAGGCTTTCGTGTCTTGTACTGTCTCGTATGGTGCC
>CAKUKJ010000308.1 GCA_934662525.1 uncultured Coriobacteriales bacterium
CGAGGACCGGGGACATGCCCACTCCGTGGTGAACCGCATGCGCAAGCTGCTCAGTATCGACCAAGTTTACGAACGCTAGGAAGTAGACCATGACTTTGCAGACCGTGACCGCCCAGGGGGCGGTCGAGGCGAACCATCAGGCGCGCTTCCTCATGGCGCAGGGCCCGCACAACGCCGGCAAGACCTCGCTCGTGCGCGGCCGCGTCCAGGCGCTGCTCGCGCAGGGCGTTCCTGCCGGGCAGGTGTGCGCCGTCGTCGCGAGCGACGCCGCCGTGCAGGCGATGGGCGACCTCGCGACTCTCGGCGTGCGTGTGACGTGCGCCCGCGACCTGGAACTTTCCATTCTCTCCACCGAGGGGGGCCGTGCCTTCACGGGCCGCGAGCCCCGGCTCATCATGCCGTTCGAGGACGACTTCGTCAAAGAGGACCTCAAGACGACGGGCGTGGCGGCCAAGCAGCTCAAGGGCATGCTCGGCTTTTTCTGCAAGAGCCTTACGACGCTGGAGGCCGACGACCCCTACTTTTTCTGGGAGAAGGACGAGCAGGCCGTCTTCAACCTCGCGCGCACGTGCCTGGCCGCCTACGGCCCCATCCACCCTTGTGAGCTTGCGGGCATGTGCGTGCATTACCTCTCCACGCTCGGCGACGAGGACTTGGCCGCGTGCACGGGCATCCGGCATTTCGTGGTGGACGACTACCAGGCCCTCAACCGCGCAAGCCAGCTCGTGCTCGAGGCGTTGAGGCCGGAAAGCATCTGGGCGTGCGCCGATGCGACCGACGACTCCGAGGGCGCCGACCCCTTCCCCTATGCCAAGGGAGTGGAGGAGTTCTGCGAGCGCAACGAGGGGGCGCTGCGCGTGACGTTGACGGCCCCCGCCGTAGGCACGGTCGCTGGGGCCGCCGCCCATCTTGCCTCGTGCGGCTATCTCGACGCCCTCTCGCTGGGGCTTCTCGACTCGCAGGGCGAGGAAGAGGTGACCGACACCTACGGGGTGCCCTGCGCCGCCTTCCCGCTCGAGGGCGTGACGCTGCTCGAGAGCTTCAGCTGGAAGGAGGAGTTCGCCCGCGTCGCGGCCTACGTCAAAGGCAAGGTCGACAGTGGCGCTGATCCCTCTGAAGTCATCGTGGCCGCGCCCAACCTCACCTGGGCGCGCTCGCTTGCCAAGGCGCTCAAGGCTGCGGGGCTTCCCGTGCGCAAGATGGCGACGGGCCAGCTCGTGAGCGCCAACTTCCGCAAGCTTGAGGCATGCGATGAGGCCCGCTTCGTGAGCATGCTGGCGCTTCTTGCCAATCCGAACAGCGGCATCGCCTGGCGCGTGTGGTGCGGCGCGGGCGACTACGTGGCTCGCAGCAACGTCTTCTGCGAGCTGGCCACCCACGACGTCGCCGAGGGCGGCAAGACCGTCGTCGAGGCGCTCGAGTCGCTGGTCGCGGCGGTGTCGCAAGGCTCCGTGGGGCCCGTGCACGACGCGACGGCCGAGGCGTACCTCGAGGGCCGCTCCGTCATCGACGAGATGGGCGGCCTCGCCGGCTGCGCCCTTATCGACGCCCTTGCCAAGAGGCTCGGGGTGCGCCGCATGGGCGAGGCCCTGCTTGACGCCTGCCTGGCGGCCGGCGAGCAGGCCGGGGCCGCGCAGATGTTCGAGAGCGTGCATGCCCGTGCGACCCGCCGCGATTTCTTCGGCGACGCTGGGGGTGTGGGCGTGTGCACGTACGGCGACGTGGCGGGCGTGTCCTGCGACCATCTCGTGCTTGCCGGCTGCATGAACGGCTGGCTGCCCGAGCATGCCTACTTCGACGCCGCCAGCGCCTCGGCAAAGGCGCGCCAGGGCATCGACCGCGATGCCCGCGCCCGCGTCTACTCCCTGGTGGGGTGCGCCAAGCAGACGCTTGCCGTGAGCTCGTTCGCCGATGTGGACCTCGAGGTGTCCGAGAGGCTCAACCTCAAGGGATACCGCGTGAGCGCCGGCGACGACGGCCGCCGCCATATGAGCGTGCGCCGCAGCGTCGTCGTCGATTACGCTTTGGCTGCCTGGGGCGTCATCCCCTTCGACGAGGGAGACCTGCGCCGTCAGGTAAGCACCTATTAGTTGGAACGCTTCTTCAGCGGGTCCCTCTTTCAGGGGCTCGCGTTTGAGAAAGGACGCACCATGATTGTCCATCCCTCCCTCATGCTCATCGCCTCGCTTGACGAGCGCGAGCTCAACGCCGACGTCGCGGCCGACGTCAAACGCGCGTTCGTGCACCTGGCCCCCACTACCGTGCGCGGCCATTCGGCCTGCGATCCCGCTTGCAACGTGTTGCAGCTCAAGGTGAACTTCTCCAAGAAGTACTGGAGCTCTTCCGACGAGGGCGCCGACGAGAACTGGCCGCATGTGAGGGAGTGGCTCGCCGGCAAGCGCTACTTCGTGGGCGAGAACGTCAAGAGCTTCAACAAGAGCCGCGGCGAGCGCGGTGAGCAGACGGTTGACTACCGAGAGATCGACCTGCTCATGGCCAAGAATGCCATGCGCATCGCCGTAGAGCCGGGATGCGGGCTGCCTGCGTTCGAGGACATCGCCGAACAGCTGCGCGGGTTCGTGAACGCGGGTGTCTTGGGCAAGGACGGCCTGCCCGTGGAGGTCTTCGTGCCCTCCAGCGCCTCGCTTGCCGCCCAGCGCTGCGCCTGGCAGGCCAAGCAAGACCAGGCGCGCAAGCAGGCCGAGGCCGAGGCTGCCGCCAAGGCCCAGCCGGCCGCCGAGCAGGGACAGGAGGCCGCCGAGACGAACGAGGCCGTCGCTCAGGCTGCCGATCAGGCTGCGGCGAGCGTCGAGGCCCCTGTTGTCGGCGAAGCCGCGCAGGCCGAGCGGTCGGCCCCCGAATCCCCCGCCGTCGAGCCCCTCGTCATCGACTACGGCGTGTGGGGCGTGGTTGTGGACGGGGCCGAGCGCGCATTCGACCCCGCCAAGGGCGCGTGGCTCTAGCCATGGTCGCCCCCGCAAACCCCTCGATCGCAATCTACGAGGGTTCCCAGTCCAGCGGAAAGACCTCCCGCCTGCTCGATCGCGCCCGCGAGCTGCTCGACGGCGGCTGCGCCTTGCCCGACCTCATGGTCGTGTGCGCAAGCAAGGATGCCGCCGCCTCGTTCAAGCGCCGCCTGGGCTTTCGTGTGGCGGCCGGCCCCGAGTCGGTCGAGCGCCTGCGCGTGCTGTCGGCGCGCGCCCTCGCCTTCGAGATTCTGTCCGACGAGCGCGCGGCGGGGCTCTTCGGGCACGGCCCCCGCGTGCTGCTCGATGTGGAACGTTCCATCCTCATCTCCGACCTGCGCCATGAGGGCATGGGCAAAGAGGAACTCGCCTCCGCATGCCGCGAGCTCTACCGCGCCTGGGATGCAGGCGACCTGGCCAACCCACAGGGCGCCCCCGCCCGCCGCTATGTCGCGAAGCTCGCCGAGTTTGGGGCCTATGACGTGCGTGAGTTGGGCGCGCGTGCCTTGCATGCGGTGTGCGCGGTTGACGGCATGGCGGCCGCCCATGGGGCACGGCATGTGCTTGTGGACGACGCGAACCTTATCGGGCTCGCCCAGTTGCGCCTCATCGAGGCGCTCGCAGGGGAGGACCTGCTGCTTGCGGGCGACGAATCGGTGGCCAACCCGTTGTTTGACGCGGCGGCCACGGGCGCGAGCCTTGCCCGTTTCGCCCAGTCGCGC
>CAKUKJ010000309.1 GCA_934662525.1 uncultured Coriobacteriales bacterium
CGGAGCCTGCGTGGCCAAGCGTGACCTCGCCATCGTCGACCTGCTCGCCTCGACGGGCATGCGCATCGGCGAGCTCGTGCGTCTCAACAGGGGAGACATTAACCTTCACGAGCGGGAGTGCCTGGTCACAGGCAAGGGCAACAAGCAGCGCCCCGTTTATTTCGACGCGCGAGCCAAGCTGCATCTGTCCGAGTACCTGGCAAGCCGCACGGACTCAAGCCCGGCGCTCTTCGTCGCTCTCAACTCATCGGCCCGCCGCGTCACCGTCGGCGGTATGGAGCTCCGCCTGCGCAACCTCGGCCAGGCAACCGGAATCCGTCACGTTCACCCACATAAGTTCCGCCGAACCCTGGCGACTCACGCCATCGACAAAGGCTGCCCATCGAGCAGGTACAGAAGCTGCTCGGACACGCAAAGATAGACACCACCATGCACTATGCCATGGTGAATCAAAGCAATGTAAAAGCCTCACACAGGAAGTATCTGGAGTAATTGATTAAACAGGGAATCCATGCCCCGGGGACTTGAACCAGAGGTCGCACCGGGGCTCCTGGATAAAAGGATAACCGATTAACAGCTTCCCGCACAATTGGAGCGTGTGCACATCCAGCATTGCACCATATGTCCATCGCCCACCCGCTGCTTTAACGAAAAGCAAACTAGCTCGTTTCGGTTTCCGATCGAATCCTGTTGGATTACTCCGCCGTTGATTATCAAACACAGAACTGCTAATATTCGTGTCTAATAATCAAAAAGGAGGATTTGTGGCACAGTCAGAGAAGCTGGCTCGTTTTATAGATGCTTCCGGAGGAGTAGCGAGCGCCGCCCAAATCAAAAAGGCCGGCTTCCTACCCGGCACCATAGCCCATGCCTTGGAAGCCGGCGCGATTGACAAACTCACGCGTGGCGTCTATTGCACCGTCGACGTCTTCGACGACGAGTTTGCTGCGATAGCAAACAGATGGAAGCGGTGCGTGTTCTCCCACGGAAGTGCGCTCTTTTTGGCAGGTCTTTCCGACAGGGTTCCGAGCCAGCTCGATGTCTCCGTGCCGTATGGGTACAACCCCGTCGGCATCCGCGTGGAATACCCGGACGTTCGAGTCCACCGAGTAAAACCGGAAATCTACGAGCTTGGGGTTACCGAAACGAAAACGCCAACCGGGGCGACCGTGAAAGCCTATTGCGCAGAGCGCGCGGTCGCCGACCTGATTGAGCAGCGAGTCACCGAGGGGGCTGACCCCCAGCTTGTCCGTGACGCAGTGGCCGGTTACTTCAAGAGAGCAGACAAGAACTTGCCAGAGCTAGCGCAGATGTGTGCCGCCCTGGGAGTAGAGAACGAATTCAGAATGTATCTGGAGGTGCTGGCATGACGACACTGACAGACGCGAGCCTTAAGGGAAAGATTAGGGCGATGGCGAGGAGGAGCAACCTGAAGCCCCAGGAATTGCTTCAGATGTACCTCTTCGAGCATCTCCTCCTTCGCCTTGAGAGGAGCCCTTACGCCGACAAGTTCATATTGAAGGGAGGCCTCCTCATATCTTCGATGGCCGGTATGGCGCAGCGGACGACCATGGACATGGATACCACGGTCGTCGGGATGGACATGGATGAGGCCACAGTCACGGAGGCCGTCAAGGAAATCTGCTCGACAACCATAGAGGACGGACTCGACTACTCCTTTGAGCGGGTCGAACCCATTCGGGAGATCGACGAATATGCCAACTGGCGTGCGCATATTCGAGTGAGGTACGGAAAGATTGACGCCCCCATCAAGATAGACATCACCACAGGCGACAAAATTGTGCCAGGCCAGACGGTATATTCGTATCCGTTGATGTTCGATGAAGGCCATGTGAGTGTTCTCTCCTACCCACTTGAGACAGTGCTCGCCGAAAAGCTTGAGACCGTCATTTCAAGGGGAATCGCCAATACGCGTGGTCGCGACTTCTACGATATCCACGTGCTACTCAATACAAAGCGAGACATCATCGACCGCGCGGCGCTCACCGCCGCCGTTACCGCAACTGCGGAAAAACGAGGCTCAACGGAGACCATAAGCCACTATGACGAAATCCTCGAAGAAGTTCGAGCATCACGCACGATGAGAGACTCCGTGTGGACGCCCTACATCAGAAACGCTCCTTATGTGGGCGACCTCAAGTTCGATGATGTCATTGACTCGGCACTCGAGCTTGCGAAGATGGCAGGGCTTGGTTTAGACGCAAATCCCATTGACAACAACTCGACATCGAATGGAGACCGTTAGGTGAAACTCGGCGAAATCTGCAGAATCAAATACAGTAGAGACACAAACGGCTTGGCGATGGCTCGATCCCCGTTGGCGGAGTCAGGCGGAGTAATGCGCCATGCAGATGATTCCTTTGCAACAAGCCCTCGGTTCTAATACCCCGCAAGGGCACCTTAGAGAATTTGTTCTTCGCAGAAGGCCCCTTTTGGACCGTCGACACCCTGTTTTGGACCGACATCAACGTGGAGAGGGTTTTGCCAAAGTTCCTTTTCTACCAACTCAAGACAAAAGACCTGGCGAGCCTGAATGTCGGCACCGCGGTTCCCAGCCTCACAGTAGAAATTCTTAACGAGGTACAAATCGACCTGCCTCCGCTTGAAGAGCAGGAGCAGGTCGTTGAGATCCTCGATGTCCTGGATAAGAAAATCGTCCTCAACAACAAGGATCGCGTAGCACACAACGAACGGCTCTTCAACCCCGCTAAGGGAGGGTGCTCGCCCAAGGACATCGACGTCGACCACGACGAGCTCTTCCGGACCCTTTGCCCCGAGGCTCACAGGAGCCTCCACGGTACCGATTGCAGAACGGCCGTCGACAGATTCGTTGCCGAGCACCCTGCACCCGTGAACGTGAAGCTGTAGCGGCAGATTGTTAACTGTAGTTCATGGCCCCGGAAACAATCTCTGATTCAAGTCACCGGGGCTCGCCTTATAAGCGAAGCGCTTTGAGAGGCAAGCATCTCCCTGTGGCTGACCACGCTGAAATCCTCACCCGCAAAACCAGCACTGGACCACTGACGCGGTGGACGCGATACAGAGCGTGGGCCTCGCCTTCGACGCGCTCATCAACGAGATAGACGCGGGCAAGATGCGCGTGTTCCTCTCGGACGTGATGTTCGACAGCAAGAAGGACGAGAGGGGGCGGCGCGTGCCGATCCCCTTCGGCAAGGGCGACTGCACGGTGTTCCGCAAGGTGATGAGCACCGAGGACACGATCACGGAGTTCGCGCCGGCGCTGCGCACCGAGGCGCAGAGCAGGGCGCTCCGGCTGGCGCTGCAGGTGCTCGGCGACCTCTGTGGCCTGGGGATCAACTACTTCGACTTCGGCAACGTGGGGTACGTGAAGACGGCCACGGAGGTCTCGAGCGACAACTCGGCGCTCATGCGCAACATCAAGAAGCATGAGAACGCGCTGTAGAGGCCGATCTGCGACGTGTCGCGGGCGGTGCTGACGTGCACGAGGGACATGGGTGTTGACGTCCCCGACGAGGGCGACGTAGGCGTGGTGTTCGACGACTCCATCGTTCAGGACGCTGAAGCCGAGAAGGCGCGCGACATGAGGGAGGTGGTGGCCGGGCTTATGCTGCCCTGGGAGTACCGGATGCGCTGGTACGGCGAGGACGAGGCCACGGCCCGGCGCAACGTCAGAG
>CAKUKJ010000310.1 GCA_934662525.1 uncultured Coriobacteriales bacterium
CTACCAAGCTGAGCCACAACCCGGACTTGGTCATAGTAACAGAATTCGCGAGGCGTCAACCCGACTTTGTTGAATTGTGGAGAAAGATTCGCAAGCACTCATTCTTTCAGTCCGTTCAGATATATGGCGAAATTGTGATGTACGTCACGTGGCTGCGGATGCGGACCCGTGTTAGAGCATGGATGCGGCAAGGGCACCCAGAACAAGGATGTGGGCGGGATAGTAGATATAGAAGAACCACTTGAGCGGACGGCCGCGCGTGCCGTCGTATGACGCGAGGAGCGCGACGGCTCCTAGGCCGCCTACCAGCCCATAAAGCAGCTCGGGCAGCGCGGAGACCTCCCCCGACGCAACCGAAGCCAGTGCGGGAAGCCCCAGGGAGAGAACCGCCACAAGAGCCGGGAGCGTGCGGCGGCGCGGATCTGGCAGCACATGGGCCATGAGGATCATGACGGGGCCGATGACGCCCCAATCAAGCAGGGAGCTTGCCAGCGTCGCCCCCGCAAAAAACAACCAGAACAGGACTCGATTCTGCATACGGTCATACGCCGCAAGCATCGCCAATCCCAACAGAAGCGTGAACAGGACGTTGCCCGTAAACGGCAGCTGCACAACGGTCGAACCCACCTCGAGCGTCATAGGGGCGAAGACGAGCCCGTAGGGCACCTGCGAGACGGCAGCGAACAAAAGCAAGCGCTGCATGTAGCGGCGCAGGTCGTGCGTATGGCGATACCCCTCGCTCACGAGAAACGCCATGATGGGAAATGTAAGGCCCCCGAACGCCTCGCACGTGCAATATGCCCAAAACGGCAGCCGGTTCTGAAAGATGACGCCCACATGGCACAGCGTCATACCTACAATGGCAGCGACCTTGAGCGCGTATGACGAGACGCGCGGGACAGGCAGGTTCGGCATGGGACTCCGATCTGGCGACGCGAGGGGTGGGGAGCACGTGGCACACAGGCAGCAAGGCACTTGGGGGGCACCTGCGGCGGCGGGGTTGTGCCTTATGGCCGTCGTTGTGTTGTACCACATACCGCTGGGCGGCAGCGTTGCGGCCGACGCCCTTCATGCATGCCTCGCGGGCCTGGCGGCCCTTGCGTGTTGGCGGCTGTGGGACGGGAAAACGGGCTGCGATACGACTGGCGCGCACGCAAGCAGCGGGGAGTCCGGGGGCATCGGGGTGCACGCCGAGGCGGTGCATGCCTCAGAGACACGCACCGGGAATACAAAACGGGCTGTTGTGCCAGCCGGCGCCCTGGTTCTCCTATGCCTGGCGGCAAGCGCCGCAAGCGTTGCCGTGCCGCTCGTGGCATCCGGAGGGGTACGTCACGCATGCTTTACGGGCAGCGTGTCGGGCTGCGCCGCGACTCTCGGAATCGTCGCCCTGTCTTGCGCGGGCACAGCCGTATGGGAGGAGATCGCCTTCCGCCGCCTGGCGATGGAGGCAGTGGCAAAGGCGCTCGCCACACCCGGGCGGCGCCGCCTGCAGGCGGCGCTCATATGCTCGGCGGCCTTCGCGCTATTTCATCTTGGGGGCACTGGCGACACGGCAGCGGCGGGGCTGCGGGCCGTGCAGGTCACCCTGTTCGGGCTCGCCATGGCGGGGCTCGTCGAGCGCACGGGCAAGCTTGCGCCCGTCATCGCCACGCACGGGCTGTACGACATGGTGTGCTTTGCGCCGGCTGCGCTCGGTATGGCGGGCTCTGTGTGGGAAATGCCCGCCGAGTCTCTCAGCATACTGGAAACCAGTGTGGCGGGCATCGCCGCAAGCCTTGTGTTCCTCGTGCCGGCAGCGGTACTCGGGATCCTGGCGTTTGTTGGACAGGCCCGCACGCCCTAAGCGAGCGTTTCAGTGGCGCAGGCCCACCAACCATGCTCGCAAGCCTGAGCCGCGATGCGCTGCGCATCGGCAGACTTGTCCACAAAAGCGCACACGCATGAACCGCTGCCGCACAAAAGCGGCCCGGCGGCGACCGATTCGGCTTGCCGCAAGAAAGAAAAGACCTCGACAAGCGCCGGGGCAAGTTGCAGCGCGGCCGGCTCCATGTTGTTGGCAACATGCGAAAGAACCTGTGACGCGTCGCCCAGGCGCAGGGCGCGCAGCATGGGCTCCGCATCGGGCGCTGGGGTCGCCATCTCGTCGAGCAGCCGATAGCAGACGCCTGTGGAAACGCCCGCATCGGGCTTCACCAGCACAACTGGGGCGCAGAAGGGCGCATACGCCTCACGAAGCACGTCTCCCCTGCCGTCGAGATACGAGGGGACCTCGTGCAAGAAGAACGCCACGTCGGTCCCAAGCGAGCGGGCGACCGAGACCATCTGCGAGTCGTCTGCACTGCAGCCCCACAGGCGCGCAAGGCCCCTGATGACCGCAGCCGCATCGGAGGAACCCCCGCCGAGGCCTGCCTGGGAGGGCACCTTCTTGTTGAGGGCAATGCGCACGTCGAGCGGCTTGCCGTAGGCCTCGGCCATGGCGAGCGCCGCACGCAACGCCAGGTTCTGCGAGGGGTCGGCGCCGACCGGCAGCGGGTCGGGTTCACAGGAAAAGAGAGTCCCCTCCCCTGCGGCAAGCTCGGCAATCTCGACCTCGTCGTGCAACGCGAGCGCGCACATGACCGTGCGCACCTCGTGATAGCCGCACGCGTCCGCCCCCGGTGTCACCGACAGGACGAGATTGACCTTCGCATGCGCTTGCTCGCAAACAGTGGCGGACATGAAGAAGCCCTACTGCTGGTCCTCGACGGGCTCGAAGATCAGTTCTCCCGAAGTAGGATCGGAAAGCTCGACGGCGCCGGTCAGGACGTCCACGTACTGGTACGACTGGCGTGCGCGGCGGCCGCGGCGCTCCTCAACCTCGACGATGAAAAGCGAGTCGTGCGTTTGGAGCAGAACGCCGTCGCGCTCGACGACGCGGGAGCGCCCCATGTTTGCACGCACCTTGAAGTGCGAGCCGGTCATATGCGAAAGCTTGTCGTGTATCTCAGAAATTTTGCTTGCGTGCTCTTCGAGTTCCATGTGCCATAACCTTCCGGGGGGCACGCCAAAGGCGCACTCCCAGCGCTATCAGGGGATTTGGGGCTGATGATAGTATCAATCGAAGGCGAAGATACTATGGATTCACCGGAATACTACGCAAGTTGCCCCAACGAACCGCTATAAGGGGACAGCTCCGGCGAAGGCCTTAGACGAGGTCGGGGTCGAATGCCCGCTTCTTCTTGGGGGCCTTCGGGGTGCGGGCCTTTGTGGAGACAGCCGGCCGGTAGCGCTCAGGCACCTCCCCGCCGCGAAGGGCAAGGGCAAGGCCGATGAACTGGTCTTTTGTGAGCAACTCGGCACGACAGCCCCCATCGATGCCCATGAGGTCGAATGCGGCGTCGAGCTGGGGGCGGCCCCATTTCTCGCATGCCGCCATAGAGTTGCGCAGCGTCTTGCGGCGCTGGGCAAACGCGGCGTCCACCACCTCGACGGTGGCGAGAGCGTCCTCAGGGCTCAAGGCGTCATCGGCAGGCACGCGGTGCAGGCGCACGACGGCGCTCTCCACGTGCGGCTCGGGGAAAAAGCTGCGGGCAGGCACCTGGAAGCGGCCGACGACCTGCGCAAACAGTTGGAGCTTAACCGTATAGGCACCATAGATTTTAGAAGCGGGGGCAGCAC
>CAKUKJ010000311.1 GCA_934662525.1 uncultured Coriobacteriales bacterium
CGCCTTCGACATGCAGGTGGTGGACACGCGCGTCGCGGGTGCCGACCTCACGGGCTTCGGCGTCTTCAACGCCCCGCGTGACATCCTCGACCGCATCCTGTTCATCTCGGGGGCCGAAAACGTGCGCCAGACCTGGGTGCAGGGCGCGCTCGTGTGGGACAAGAGCCTGCGGGCAAGCTAGGGAGACCACGCGGCTCCGGCTGACATCCGCCAAGGGTTCATGAAATCCCGATGTACATCGGCCCACGGGTGAATGTCGCTGGCGAAAGGCCCATAATCGCGCCCCGTCGCATCAAACCAGCCGTCTCAAGACAGGCGCCCGTCAAGGAGGCCCTGCTCGCCGGCGGCGCAAACATGAGGAGAGAGAGAACGTGAGCGAAAGCACAACCGCCCAGGCCACGGCCGAGGAGGGCGCCTCCAACGGCATCACCGTGGGCGTGGACGCAAAGCTGCCCTGGGGCCAGGCGTTCCTGCTGGGCCTGCAGCACGTCTTGGCCATGGACTCCTACGTCCCGCCGTTCATCATCGCGACGGCGCTGGCGCTGGCACCCACCGCATCGACGGCGCTTATCCAGTCCACCTTCCTGGGGGCGGGCGTCGCCTCGCTCATCCAGGTGCTGTTCTTCCTGCGCATGCCCGTGTGCCAGGGTCCCTCATACGTGCCCGTAGGCGCCGTCATCGGTCTGTACCTGGGGGCCAACGGGTTCGACACCGTGTTCGGCGCATGCCTCGTAGGCGCCGCGTGCGTGGTGCTCCTGGGGCTTTCGGGCCTGTACAAGAAGATCGTCCATCGCTTCATCCCGCCCATCGTGAGCGGCACGGTCATCATGATCGTGGGCCTCACGCTTCTGCCCACCGCCTTCTCAAGCAACATCTTCATCGAGGGCAGCGGCCTTACCGTCGGGCAGAACATCATCCTGGCCTGCATCTCGGCCGCCGTCATGATTGCCTTCTCTATGCTGGGCGTCTACAAGCCCAAGGCAGGCAAGGCGCTGCGCGTGTGCTCGGTCATCATCGCCCTGGTGGTGGGCTGCATCGTGGCCGCCTGCATGGGCGGGCTCGACCTGTCCTCCGTCGCCGCGGCGCCACTCTTCAGCCTGCCCAACGTGGCGTTCGTAAATTACGGCCTGGCCTTCGACCCGTCGGCCATCCTCACGATGCTCGTCATCTACCTGGTGCTTCTTGCTGAGACGACCGGCACCTGGTATGCCGTGAGCTCCGTTGTGGGCAAGCCCATGAGCGACGAGCAAATCAACCGCGGCGTCATCGGCGAGGGCCTGGGCTGCCTTGCGGGCTCGCTTCTGGGCACCACGCCCGTCACCGGCTACTCCACCAACGCCGGCATCATCTCCATCACGGGCGTCGCCAGCCGTCGCGTGTTCGTGATGGCCTCCGTGTGGCTCATCGCCCTGTCGTTTGTGGGCAAGCTCTCGGCGCTCATCATGGCCATCCCGGCCAGCGTCATCGGTGGCGTGTTTGCCGTCGTGTGCGCCATCATCCTGCTCAACGGCTTCCGTCAGATCAAGGGAGAGCCGCTCAACGAGCGCCAGCTCTACATCATCGGCGTGCCAATCGCCGTGGCCGTAGGCCTGCTCAACCTGCCGGCCGACCTCACCGCGGCCGCACCGCAGATCGCGCAGTACCTGCTCGACTCCCCCATCGCCATCTCCGCCATCGTGTGCATCGTGCTCAACAAGGTGCTCCCCGAGCGCACCGCAGCCGAGAGGCGCGGCGAGGCAATCGTGGAAGAGGCCAAGGCTGGCGAGGCTGCGGCAAAGTAGCAAACCATGCAGCTGGCCAAAGCGCGGAAACCGTCTCGCTCTTTGGCCAGCTTGGAAGCAGCAAGCACCTCACCGACGCGCCGCAAGGCACCGGCCTTGGAGCGTGACCAACCCTCACAAGAGAGCCCCGCGCCACTCCCGGATTCGGCGAGTGGCGCGGGGCTCTTCGTTGCGCGGGAACCAGTCGACCCTTACTCGATTATCCACTCGTCAATCGTCTGCTCGTCGGCGGAGAAGTTCACGCCCACCTTCATGACCTTGCGTCCATCGACGGCAAAGGGAACGGCGTAGTCCTTGGCGTTGATTTGATCCAAGGCAATCTGGGCCGTCTTGCTGTATTTGAACTCCAGGACATAAACAGCCTGCGGCGTCGTGATGACGGCGTCCACGCGACCCGTCGCAGTCTTGAACTCCGTCTCAATCTGCACACCGAGCAGGTCAAAGATAAGGTAGAACTTCGTCTGAAAGCCCTTTTCATCACGGCTGCCCAAATCATAGGGAATGCCCTTGAGATAGGAGCGCATGGCTTGCAGAGCCCGCTCGATGTCACCCGAGCGAATGTCGTCGGCAAACCGGTCGAGAAAAGCGTAGTGGTCTTCAAGCGCTTCAGGCGCGGCGTGCTCCACAAGGCTCTCGGACAGGCCGCGGCTCACCTCCTCGTTGGGAATGCCCAGCGTATAGGCCCGCCGCATGGGGTCGTAAGTCTTGATGGTGAGGTATCCTCCCTGGTAGAGCATCGGAAGCGGAGTGCGCATGCGCTCCGTGGGCGCGTCAAACGACGTTTCGCGCGCAACGCAGCTCTCGAGATTCGAGATGTCCCAGTTGTTCTCGCGCAAAAGCTCGATAAGAAACGTCGGGGTGCCCGAACCAAACCAGAAGGGGCGGATGCGCCCCTCTGTCAGCGCGTTGAGCAGGCTGAACGGGTTGTAGATGTCAGGCGAGGGCTCTGCGAAATGATAGCCGTCGTAGTTGGCCTTGAGAGCGGCAAAAGCCTCGTCGCGACTCATCCCCGCCATGGCGGCAAACGTGTCAACATCGCCCGCATATTGGGACTCAAGCTCCTCCTGCGTGATACCGCAGATGGGTGCAAACGCAGGATCCATGCTGATGTTGCGCAGGTTGTTGAGCTCACTGAAGATAGAAAGCTGGCTGAATTTGGTGATGCCTGTGAGGAACACGAAGCGCAGGTACTCGTCGCATGCCTTAAGCGGAGCGTAGAACTCGCGCATGGTATCGCGAAAAACGGCAAGCATCGCAGGGTCATCAACGACATTGAGAAGAGGGGCGTCGTATTCATCCACGAGAACGACAACGGGCTTGCCAGTCTGAGAATGCGCACGCGTGATGAGCCCCATGAGACGCGACCCCGGAGTCAAGTCCTGCAAATCTCGGCCGAACTCGGTTTCCGCTCCACGTAGCACCGTATCGAGAAGCTTAAGAAGTGTCTGTGGGTCACGCGTTTTCACGATAGACAAATCGATGCGGATGACCGGGTACGTCTCCCACTCGGTCTCCATGTTGCCAAGAGTCAGCCCCTCAAACAGGTCGCGCCTGCCCTCAAAGTAGGCTTTCATGGTAGAAATAAGCAGAGACTTGCCAAAACGGCGTGGGCGACTCAGGAAGAAGTACTTGCCACCAGACTGCATCAGGTCCCAAATAAAGGCCGTCTTGTCGACATAGCCGGCAAAATCTCGAACGACCTGCTCGAACGTCTGCACCCCGATGGGAAACCTGCGGGGACGTAGCGCCTGCATAGCCACAGCTGACCTTCTTTCACCTTGCCCGCAAGAGGAGCGTCCTTTTGCCCAAACCCTGTATCATGCGGCTCATTCTAGCATGACAGCTATCTGCAGTCCTGCAC
>CAKUKJ010000312.1 GCA_934662525.1 uncultured Coriobacteriales bacterium
CCGATCCGCAGGGTCCCGCCACCTGGCACGCCGTCCTGCGCTTCGCCGCCGTCGCGGCGGAATCCGTCTAGCTCCCAGCAAGGAAACCCGCACCATGTCGACCGCCGCCACCCTGCCGTTCTCGGGCATCTCCGTGAAGCTGGAGAGCACCAGTACCGCCGGCACCTTCGAGGCGCCCTGCGGCCTCACCGAGCGCTCCGTCCAGTCCACCATGCGGCTCATCTTCTCGGCCGACACCACGAGCACGCGCCTTGCGGCGCCGCGGGCGAAGTAGCCGTGCGCCACGTCGAGCGCGAACACGAAGCCCGCGCACGCCGCGTTGACGTCGAAGGCCGGGCAGGCGGCGCCCAGGCGCTGCTGCACCACGGCGGCGCAGGAGGGCGTGAGGTCGTCGGCCGTGATGGTGGAGCAGACGATGAGGTCGAGCTCGCAGGGCTCGACGCCGGCGTTCTCCAGCGCGGCGCGCGCTGCGGTCTCGGCGAGGTCTGAGCATGTCTCGGTCGTGCAGCACCGCCGGCTCTTGATGCCCGTGCGGCTGGAGATCCACTCGTCGTCGGTGTCGAGGAAGCGGGAGAGGTCGTCGTTGGTGACGACGTTTTCGGGCCGGGCGCTGCCGGTGCCCATCACGTGGAATGCCATGCGCTGTACTTACTCCTCGCCCTGCTGAGCAGGGATGTCGTTGGTGTGCGGGTGGGTGATGCCGGCAGCCAGGCGCCGGCCGGTCTCGTCGGCGGCGGCGTTGAAGAAGTCGGCGAGCTTGGCCAGGCTGCTTGCGAACACGCGGCGCTCCTCGCTCGTGAGCTGCCCGGCGCAGGCCTGCACCATGTGCTGGTGGAAGCCCGCGTGCAGCCGGTAGGCGCGCCGCCCCTGCTGGGTGAGCCTCACGTTGATGGAGCGGCCGTCCACCTCGGAGCGCTCCTTGCTGAGCAGGCCGCGCTCCATGAGGCGCTTGACGGAGGCGGTGGCCGTGGGCACGCGCACGTCGAGCATCTCGGCCAGCTGGGTCACGGGGATGCCCTCGGGGTGCTCGCGCATGCCGATGCCGACGGCCTCCACCATGTGCGCCTCGCTCGTCGTGAGGTCCAGGCCCCCCATCACGCGCAGGGACTTCTCCTCATAGCGCTCGATGGCGCGGTACGTGGACACGAGGAACTCGTTGAGCACGCGGTCGAACTCGGCGTCTGCGCCCTCGGGCGCCTGGGGCTGCCCGTCTTCGCGTTGCTCGCGCGCCTGTTGTGCGTCCACGTCGCCTCCTCTGCAGCCGGCTTGATTTTGAGGAATAGATAGTTAGTCAAACTAAGTAATGTGCGGTACAACTATATATGAAGGGCGGGCGCGGCGTACTCCTCACCGCGCGGTTCCACACATCTTTCCACAGAGAGCCGCAGAGGGCGCCCGGCGCCCGCCTGCCCCTGGTTGTCGCCCATTGGTTCCAAATCATACGAAAATAGTCAGATTTGCCGTAATCATACAAGTTCAGTCAGATTAGAATTGCAACGGACGCCGAGGTCGCATAGACTTCCGCCTTGTGGAAATCACGGGGAGGCGCGCATGGAGAGCGCGCCGGCACACCCCGAGGAGAGTATGGAGGAAAGAATGGCTGATTCTGCCCTGCTGAGCGTCTCTGGTCTCAGCACCCAGGTTGGCGAGAAGCCCATCCTGCACGACGTGGACCTTGCCATCAACCCCGGCGAGGTCCATGTGCTCATGGGCCCCAACGGCGCGGGCAAGTCCACGCTGGGCAAGACCATCATGGGCGACCCCACGTATGAGGTGACTTCGGGCTCCATCGTCTTCGATGGCCAGGACGTCACCGAGATGAGCGCCGACAAGCGCTCGCTGGCCGGCATCTTCATGAGCTACCAGGCTCCCGTCGAGGTGCCCGGCGTGCCGCTGTACCAGTTCCTGCGCACCATCACGCGCAAGCACCCCGGCCCCAAGATGAGCGGCGCGAAGTTCCGCGCGCATGTGGGCGATTTGTGCGACCAGCTGAGCCTCAACCAGTCCAACCTCGTGCGCGACCTCAACGTGGGCTTCTCGGGCGGCGAGCGCAAGAAGGTCGAGATGCTGCAGCTGCTGCTGCTCCAGCCCAAGCTCGCCATCCTCGACGAGACCGACTCGGGCCTCGACGTCGACGCCCTCGAGGTCGTCGCCCGCGGCATCCAGGCCTATCGCGAGATGTGCGACGGGGCGCTGCTCATCATCACGCACAACACGCGCATCCTCGAGCGCCTTGCCATCGACAAGACGCACGTCATGGTCAAGGGCCATCTCGTGGCCACGGGCGACGGCGCGCTCGCCAAGCAGATCGACCAGACCGGCTTCGCCTCCTACGAGGCCCTCGAGGCCGCGCAGAACCCGGCAGCCGAGTAGGTGGGCGGCATGGCAAACACCGACATCGCCGATTTCACGCAGGCGGGAGGCGGCCTGTACGACTTCACGAAGCCCGAGGAGGGCTACGAGCGTGCGGCCGACGGCCTGACCCCCGAGCTCGTGCGCGAGATCTCGGCCAAGAAGAACGAGCCCGAGTGGATGCTCGACCTGCGCCTCAAGAGCCTCGAGATTTACGAGAGCACCCCCATGCCGCCCAACTGGGGCCCCTCCATCGAGGGTCTCGACATGAACCACATCTCCGCCTACGTCTCGCCCAAGACCGACCAGGCGCAGGACTGGAACGACGTGCCCGAGGACATCAAGGACACCTTCGAGCGCCTGGGCATCCCCGAGGCCGAGCGCGCGAGCCTCGCCGGCGTGGGCGCCCAGTACGACTCCGAGCTCGTGTACCACAACATGCGCGAGGAGGTCGCGGCCCAGGGCGTGGTGTACTCCGGCATCGAGGAGGCGCTCGAGGGCCCCTACGCCGACCTCATCCGCGAGAAGTTCATGAAGCTCGTGCCCCCCACCGACCATAAGTTCGCCGCCTTGCACGGCGCGGTGTGGTCGGGCGGGTCGTTCGTGTACGTGCCTGCGGGCGTGAAGGTCGACTTCCCGCTGCAGAGCTACTTCCGCCTCAACGCCGCGGGCGCCGGCCAGTTCGAGCATACGCTCATCATCCTGGAGCCCGGCGCCGACCTGCACTTCGTGGAGGGTTGCTCGGCGCCTAAGTACAACGTGGCAAACCTGCACGCGGGCTGCGTGGAGCTCTACGTGGGCAAGGGCGCGCGCCTGCGCTACTCCACCGTGGAGAACTGGTCGAAGAACATGTACAACCTCAACACGAAGCGCGCCCGCGTGGAGGAGGACGGCACCATCGAGTGGGTGTCGGGCTCCTTCGGCAGCCACGTGAGCTACCTGTACCCCACGTCGTTCCTCGTGGGCGACCGCTCCAGCTGCGAGTACACGGGCATCACGTTCGCCGGCGCCACGCAGAACCTGGACACCGGCACGCGCGTGGTGCTTCAGGGCAAGGACACGCGCTGCTCCATCAACGCCAAGTCGCTCTCCAAGGACGGCGGCATCTCGACGTTCCGCTCGGCCGTGTGCATCACCGAGGGCGCCGAGCATGCCAAGGCCTCTGTGAGCTGCGCCTCCCTCATGCTCGACGACCATAGCCGCTCCGACACCATCCCCGCCATTGACGTGCGCTGCCGCACCGCCAGCGTGGGCCACGAGGCCACGATCGGCCGCATCTCCGA
>CAKUKJ010000313.1 GCA_934662525.1 uncultured Coriobacteriales bacterium
CGCCGGAGTAGTAGCCGCAGGTGACGTCGTAGTCGAACACGAACTGCATCATCTCGGCGGGGTCGGAGACGTCGTCGCTCCAGCCGGAGATGAGCATGTCGTAGTTGGAGAGGTCCTTGCGGGCGGCGGAGTAGGCCGTGGACTCAAGCTGGTTGATGTTCACGGTGACGCCGATCTCGGCCCACTGCTTCATGAGGATCATGCCGATCTGGTTGTTCGTCTCGTTGCCCTCGCGGATGAGCAGGTTGAGCTCGAACGGGCCCACGCCGGCTTCCTCGAGCAGCGACTTGGCCTTCTCGATGTCGCCGGAGGGCTGGTCGGAGGCGTAGTAGAACTCGGAGGTGGGGTTCACGATGGAGCAGGCGGGCGTGGCGTAGCCGAAGGTGATGGTGTCCACGAACTCCTGGGCGTTGGTGGCCACGTACAGGGCCTCGCGCACCTTGGGGTCGGAGAGCTTGTCGCTCGTGGTGTTGAGCGACAGCCAGTACACCATCGTGGAGGGGTCGGGCTGCACGGTGATGTTGGGGTCGCTCTCAAGCTGCATCATGCCGGAGAAGGACAGGTCGGTAGCGATGTCGATGTCGCCGCCCTGCAGCTGGATGATGCGGGCCGCGTCGTCGGCGACGACCTTGAACTCGACGGTCTTGGTGATGGGCTCGTCGGGGTTGCGGTAGTTGGGGTTGGCCTCAAGCGTGAGGTACTCACCCTTCTTCCACTCGGAGACGGTGTAGGGGCCGGTGCCGAGGATGCAGTTGTGGTACTCGTCCTCGCCGACGCTCTCGAAGTAGGCCTTGGACTGCACGCCCAGGGTGAAGATACAGAGGTTTGCCAGCGTAGCGGCGGCCTCCTCCTTGGTGTACACGATGACGGTGGTGTCGTCGGGGCACTCGACGTGGTCGAGGTTCTCGACGCACATGTGCCAGTTGGAGTCCTCGTTCTCGATGGCGCGGGTGAAG
Source organism: uncultured Coriobacteriales bacterium (assembly GCA_934662525.1). Lineage (GTDB taxonomy): Bacteria > Actinomycetota > Coriobacteriia > Coriobacteriales > UMGS124 > UMGS124. The sequence goes on from CAKUKJ010000313.1 coordinate 957, forward strand.
GTCCACTCCCAGTCCTCGGCGGTGACGGGCGTGCCGTCGGAGAAGACGAGGCCCTCCTGCACGTGGAAGGTGTAGGTCTTGCCGTCCTCGGAGACCTCGGGCATGTCGGTGGCCAGGCAGGGCTCGATGGAGGAGCCGTCGTCGGAGGTCTTCAGCAGGCCGTCGAGCAGCAGGTTGAAGACGAAGATGTTGACGTTGCCGATGCAGGTCACGGGGTCGAGGTCGTCGGAGTCGACGGCGCGGCCGATGGTGATCTTCTCGACCGGGTCGGCCTTGGCGACGCTGGCGTTGACGCCGGTGCCGGCGAGGGCGGCCAGGGTGCCGAGTGCAGCAGAGCTGAGCAGGAAGTTGCGGCGGCTAAGCTGAAGGTCCATGAGTGTCTCCCTTTGTCGTTTCCCGCCCTCGTTCAGGGGGCAGGCCGTGCATTGCGCCCGCAGCGGAGCGCATTGGGGTGCATTGTGACAGCGAACGAGCCGAAAAGTGCCGGGAACGGCAAAGAATTCGACTCGTGGAAACAATTGCCCCCCGATTGGCCGTCTAGAACTCGGCGACGGCCTCGGGTGTGAGGGCGGCCACGCTGGCCACGGCCACGCGGGCGGTGTTCATGACGTCGTCGATGCTGGCGATGGCGCAGTTCGAGTGGATATAGCGGCACGGCACTCCTGCCACCACGCAGGGGATGCCGTTCTCCATGAGGTGCACGATGCCGCCGTCGGTGCCGCCGCCAACGCGCACGGCGCCCTGGGCGGGAAGGCCGGCTTCCTTGGCCGCGTTGAGCACGAAGCGCTGGTAGCGGGGGTTCGTGATCATGCAGCGGTCGGCATAGCGGAACATCGGGCCCTGGTTCACGCAGCACTGGGCGTCGGCGGGGTTGCCGAACGTGTCGTCTGCCGGGGCACCCTCGAACATGAAGCAGACGGCGGGGTTGAAGTGACGGGCGGAGCTGGCGACGCCGCGCTCGCCGACCTCCTCCTGCGCGCTCACGGCGGCCACGACGTCGAAGGGCAGGTCGAGCTTGGACAGCTCGCGCAGGGCCAGCAGCATGGCGGCCACGCCGGCGCGGCAGTCGAACGCCTTGCCGAACATCATGCGCTGCTCGGGCTGGTAGTGGAACTGCGTGGCGGGGCACACCGGCTCGCCCACGCCCATGTGGAACTTCTCGACGGCCTCCTGCTTGGACGTGGCGCCCACGTCGATCTTGAGCTCCATGCCGGCGAGGCCAGCGTCGCGCTCGGCTTGCGTCATGAAGTGCGGCGGCTTGGCGCCCACCACGCCGCGCACCCAGGTGCCCAGCGTGGTGCGCACGAAGACCTCCATGCCGATGGCGCTGCCGTTGGAGAACCCGCCCAGGTTGATGAAGGTGAGCGTTCCGTCCTCGTGGATGGACTTCACCATGAGGCCCACCTCGTCGCCGTGCGCGTCGAGCATGACGACGGGCTTCGTGCCCGAGAAGCTCTTCGGCTTGACGAAGCCGCACATGAGCGAGTTGCGCTCGAAGTCGGCCCAGGGCTCGCAGAACTCCTTCACGACCGCGAGAGTCTCCTCCTCGAAGCCCGAGGGACTCTTGGCGTTGGAGAGCTTTTCCATGAGGGCGACGACCTCGGCGTCCTCGAAGGCGATGCCCTTGGCATCGATGCTTGTGGCCATAGCGGCAAATCTCCTTTCCTTTGTCTGTGCCCAGCGCACAGGGCGCCGGGGCCGGGATGCAAACGAGGGGCATCATACCCGCTTTGCGGTCCGTGCGGCCCTGCAAAGGCATTCAGTTCAAAACGGGCACGCGCGGGATGGGAGCGTGTCTGTCATTTGAAGAGAGTTGTCCGCCGCGCCGCCTTCCGCGCACATGCGGGCTAGAATGGCCGCGTTTGGTTCGGGCGGCGGGCCATGGCACCTGCCGCGCTTACGAAAGGGGATCCCCATGCGTCTTGCCCGCATCACCTGGCCCCAGTGCCAGGAGTATTTCAAGGAGAACGACACCGTCCTCATCGGCGTGGGCTCCATCGAGTGCCACGGCCTGCACAACCCGCTCGGCACCGACACCATGGCGCCCGACTGCCTCATGGACCTTATTGAGGTTCGTGAGCCCGGCGTGCTCATCGCGCCCACCGTGCCCTACGGTGCCACCGACGACCTCATGGGCTTCCCGGGCACCGTCTCGCTGGGCGTCCAGGGCCTTATCGACGTGCTCACGTCCATCACCGACGCCCTCTATGCTTATGGCGCCCGCCGCTTCGTCTTTGTCAACGGCCACGGCGGCAACGTCAAGTCCATCTCCACGGTGTGCTCCGAGCTCAACCAGGCCGGATGCATCGCCGTGCTCATGAACTGGTGGAAGATGGCCCCGCAGATCAACCCCGCCTGGGGCGGCGGCCACGGCGACGGCATGGAGACGAGCGCCAACCTCGCCATCGACCCCGACAGCGTCGACCTCTCCGCGCTTGCCCCCGAGGCCCTGCGCGACGACTTCGGCCCCTCGCTCAAGACCACCGGCTGGGTGGGCGTGGAGTGGGAGGGCGTGACGGTGGACATGCCCCGGCCGCTCGTGCGCATGGCCTCCAACGGCTGGGTGGCCGAGGGCCACGACAACCCGCCCGAGACGGCCAGCGCAGATCTTGGCCACGCTATGCTGGAGGGCACGGCCGACTACATCGCCCGCTTTGTGCGCAACCTGCGCAC
>CAKUKJ010000314.1 GCA_934662525.1 uncultured Coriobacteriales bacterium
CTGCCAGCGTGTCGGCCATCATCTGGGAGAGGTTGGAGATGCCGATGGTGGTGGGGTAGGTCGGCAGCGCCTCCTTCGTCCAGTCGTAGCTCTCAAGCATGGGGTAGAAGAACGGGAAGATGTAGTTGTCGCGGTTCTCCTCGGGAATCTCGGCGAAGCTCTCGGGGGCGATGTAGGGGTTCGACGGCTCGATGAACCAGTCGAACACGTCCTTCATCTCGTTTTCCCAGCGCATGAAGATGGGCAGGTTGTTGTGGTAGAGGCACTCGTTCATGTGCTTCTCGGCCAGTTCGTACTTGTCCATGAAGCCGTCGCCACGGCCCCAGGTCTCCTGCACCTTGCCGCCCACGACGGCGCAGCCCTGGCCGGTGGTGTTCTTCGTCTCGGACTTCTCGAAGGCGAGGACGCGCGCGCCCTCCTCGGCGGCGGAGCGGATGGCGCAGCAGCCTGCGTCGCCCACACCCACGACGATGACGTCGGCCTCGACCTCTTCCTCGACGTCGGCGTCGGAGATCTCGGGCTCGGCGGGCAGCCAGGAGTTGTAGTCGGGCGCGGAGGAGACTTCCTCGGTCGCTGCCTCGTCGGCGGCGGCGATGCCGACCGCGACGTTGGAGGCGGCGACGACGCCGGCGGAGAGGCCGGCGCCCTTGACGAAAGACCTGCGGGAGACGTTCTGCATGGTGGGTCCTTTCTGCGTTGGGTGACGTCACGGGCTGACGTGCTTGCGTGGCCGAACTGTATGCGCTTTCTGCCTGGGCCTATCGGGCCCGATTGGCGATAGGGCGGGCGAGGCGATGGGGCATGTGCGAGATATGGGCTTGTGCATGGCATCGGCCCTGCGGGTCGATTACAATGATTTACCTGCGTCTATGATGCGGCTTGCCCAGACGACGGAGCATTTGAGGGAAAGAAGCGGGAATGCCTGGTGCCACACAAGAACAGATGAGCACCGTCCGACCCTTGGCGCTTGCGCTGTGCACCCTTTGGGGCAACATCCTGCTGCTCGATGTGCCGGGCAGCGTTCTTTTGAGCGCGCCGTTCGCCTCCCGCATGGCCTCGATGGCATTCAGCATCGTGGGGTTTGCGGCTGCATGGCTTGTCGCCCGCTCGTGCGGCCGGCGTCCGATGCGGTCGCGGAGCGCGCTGCTCGCAGTGTGCGCGGTGCTGTCGAGCGTGGGGTCGTTGCTGCATTTCTCGGGTTTTGCTTGGCTTCCCGGCTGGATTGACGTGGCTTCGGCGGCCCTGTTCTCGGTGGCCTTCGCGTTTTTGCTTGTGGCGTGTGGCGAGGTGTACGCCGTGATGGGGGCAAGACGTGCGGTTGTGTGCGCGGCGGTCTCGTACATGCTCGCCTATCTCGGCAGCACGCTCGTCGCGGGTCTGGGGCCCCACGCCGTGTGCGTGGTTGAGACTTTGCTGCCGCTCGCAGTGCTTGCCCTCGTGGTGCAGGGCGGGGCTGCGCACGAAGGTGGGGGCGCGGTCGTCACGCCTAATGGCGTTCGGACTGAAAGGGACGCATGGGAGCGCGGGGAGGCCCCGGTCGGTGCGCCCAGCGGCGTTCGGGCTAAGGCGGTTGCCTGCGGGCATGGGGGGGAGCTTTGCCCCGCCATGTCGGTGCGCTCGGCGCTCGCCGCCACGCTCGAGGCAATACCCGCGTGCGTGCTCGCCGCCATCGGCATCACGTATTTCGCCATCGGCTCCACGCTTTCCCAGGCGGGGACTCCGCTTGACTATTTCACATGGGGCACGGCCCTGGCGGCTGTGCTCACCAGCATGGCCGTCATGGCCGTCACCATCCTGCTACACGGCCGCGTCTCGCTCACGGGTCTGTACAAGGCCCTTATGGTGGGGCAGGTGCTCGCGGCGTTCCTGTTATCAGAGTGGTCCGAGGGGGCGCAGATCGCCATCGTCATCACGTTTGTGGGCGTGAAGGTCGTCGCCTGGACGCTCATGGCAGAGCTGGCGCTGCTTGCGCATGCCCGTGGCACCGCCCCTGCTGCGCTCGTGTATGCCGCAGGGTGTCTCGCGGGCCACATCGGCGAGGGAGTTGCCGGCGTGCTGAGCGTGTTTGGTCTGGTTGACCAGGGCCCGCTTACCATTGTAGTCGTCGGCCTCCTTGTGGGCGCGGCGGCGTTTCTCTTTACGGGCGAGATGGGCAAATACCCGGACATCTCCGACGGCACCGCGCGTGGGGGCGTGATGAAAAGGGACGGGCGCAGCCCGTCGTGCGACACGCCGGGTTGCGTCGACGCCGCACGGTCCGTTGCGCCTGCGGCGACCCCGCCTTCCGACTCTCTGCCTCAGTCCTCCGTACCGGCCCAGGCCTCGCTCGATGCACGCATATCCGAGCTGGCGCGCGCCTACCTTCTCTCTGCTCGCGAGACCGACGTCTTTCGCCTGTGGGCCACGGGTCACACGCTCAAGTACATCCAGGAGAAGCTCTACTTGTCGCCCTCCACGGTGAAGACGCACGTCCGGCACATCTACGAGAAGACCGGCAAGCACTCCCGAGCCGAGATCGTCGAGCTTCTCGACCCTCTGGCTGACAGGGGATAGGAACGGGCGCGCCGGGGGGTTTGGATGGGTTGAAGCCTACAGTTCGACCGCCCCAAACGACGGCAGACCCATTGTGGCGCCTCGGTGGTGCTGTCGCGACGGCACAGCAGGTGCCGTGACAAATCGCAATCTTGCCGCGCCTGTCAGACCGACATGCAGGGAGCGTGGCAATCGGGATGGAGCGTCAAACAAAGAGCGCCTCTGTGTCGAGAAGGATGCCGCAGGCGCATACATGCCGGGCCTTGACAACGCACGGCAACCAGGTGCTGAACGTTCGGGCGGCTTCTGACTACTTCGCTCTCACAATCGTCCAGTTTTCAATCGTCTGCGTCTCGGGGGAGAAGTTCACGCCGACCTTGTAGAGCTTGCGGCTGTCTGCGGAGAACGGCACGAGGTAGTTACGGTTGTCGATTTGCGCGAGGGCCTCCTCGGCGGACTTGTCGTACTTGAACTCCATGACGTAGATGGCGTCGTCGGTGGAAATGACCGCATCGACGCGACCCGTTGCCGTTTTGAACTCGGTCTCTATCTGGATGCCGAGCAGGTCGAGGATGAGGAAGAACTTCGTTTGGAAGCCCTTTTCATCGCGGCTGCTCAAGTGGTAGGGGATACCTGCCAGGTAGGCGCGTAGTTTCTGGAGCGCAGAGTCCATGTCGCCTGCCAGCACGTCGTCAGCGAAACGGTCGAGAAAGGTGTAGTGGGTCTCGAGCGCGCCGGGTGCGGCGTGCATGACGAGGCTTTCCGACAGGCCATGGCGCACCTCCTCGTTGGGAATGCCCAGGCGATAGGAGTTGCGACGGGGATTGTAGCCCTTGATGGTGAGGTACCCTCCCTGGTAGAGCATGGGCAGCGGCGTATCCATGCGCTCGGTGGGAGTGTCGAACGACGTCTCGCGTGCTTCGCATCCTTCAAGCGCCGCAAGGTCCCAGTCCTGCTGGCGCAACAAATTTACGAGGAAGGTGGGGGTGCCGGTGCCGAACCAATATGAGTCGAGCCGCCCCCATTGCAAAGCGCTGATGAGGCTGAACGGGTTG
>CAKUKJ010000315.1 GCA_934662525.1 uncultured Coriobacteriales bacterium
CTACCGCCCCCTGTGGGTCTCGCTCAAGACGAGCGCGGTGGCCCTTGCCATCGTCTTCGTTCTGGGACTGCTCGCCGCATGGAAGTCCTTGGGCGTCAAGAGCCGTTGGCAGGGCATCGTCGACACCGTCTTCACCATTCCGATGGTGCTTCCGCCCACGGTGTGCGGCTTCTTGTTGCTGCTGCTCTTCGGCAACGCCCTGCCCACCGGACAGTGGCTCATGGAGCACGGCATCAAGCTCGTGTTCTCCTGGCCGGCCACCGTCATCGCGGCCACGGTCGTGGCGTTTCCGCTCATGTACCGCACCGCCCGTGGCGCCTTCGAGGCCCTCGATTCCAACATGCTCGACGCGGCGCGCACGCTCGGTTGGTCTGAGCGCCGCATCTTCTACCGCCTCATGATCCCCAACGCGTGGCCCTCCATCGCGGCCGGCACCGTGCTTGCCTTCGCACGTGCCATGGGAGAGTTCGGCGCGACCCTGTTCTGCGCGGGCAACTACGCAGGCATCACGCAGACCATGCCCATCGCCATCTACTTCCAGTGGATGGGCGGCAACACCGACGTGGCCATCTTCTGGGTCATCGTGGTCATCTTCATCTCGTTCCTCGTCATCCTGTTCATCAACATCTACACCGCCCACTCCCAGCGCTACCGCAAGGGCGGCCTTACGCGCGCTGAGCTCAAGATGCTGAAGAAGCAGGGCAAACTGGCCGGCGACGACGGGGAGGGCCCCAACGACGACCAATCGTTCTCGGGCATCCACGCCGCCGACGCCGAGTCGTTGTTCGAGCGCGTCTCGTCTGACGCCGCAGGCAGGGAGAGGGAGTAAGCCATGAGCCTGTATGTTGACATCAAGAAGAAGCTCACGGCCTTCGACCTCGACGTCCATATCGAGGCGGGGGAGGAGCGCCTGGGGCTTCTGGGCGCCTCCGGATGCGGCAAGAGCCTCACCATGCGCTGCGTCGCCGGCGTGGAGACGCCCGATGAGGGGCGCATCGTCGTGAACGACAAGGTCTTCTTCGACTCCGAGAAGGGCATCAACCTTTCTCCCCAAGAGCGTAAGACGGCCTACCTGTTTCAAAACTACCAGCTGTTCCCCAACCTCTCGGTGGAGCAGAACGTGCAGGCGGGCATGCCCAAGTCCATGTCCAAGCAGGAGAGGCACGAGGCGGCCATCAACGCCCTGTCCATCTTCTCCATGGAGAAATTCGCGCAGCGCTATCCGGGACGCCTTTCCGGCGGTCAGCAGCAGCGCGTGGCGCTTGCCCGCATGATCGCGGCCCGTCCGGGCATCTTCATGTTCGATGAGCCCTTCTCCGCGCTCGACTCCTACCTCAAAAGCTCGCTTGAGCAGACGCTGCTCGACATGCTCGACCTCGTGAAGACGACGGTGCTCTACGTGAGCCACGACATCGACGAGTCGTTCCGCTTCTGCGACCGCATCTGCGTCATCTCCGACGGCCACGTGGCCGAGATCGGCCCCACCAAGCAGATCGTGGCCGACCCCTCGACGCTCGCCGCCGTGAAGCTGTCGGGATGCAAGAACATCTCGTCTGCCCGCAAGGTGGGAGAGGGCGTCGTCGAGGCGACGGACTGGGGCATGACGTTCCATACGGACAAGCCCATCCCCGACGACTTGGCGTATCTGGGCATCCGCGCCTTCTACCTGCACCCGGTCAGTGCGGAGAAGGCCGGCGGGAAGAACACATACTCCCTTGAGGTGCATCGCACGAGTGACTCGCGCTTCGAGCGATCCGTCATGCTCAAGGCGCCTGTGGGAGACAAGCTCATCCAGTGGAAGGTCGACAAGCTCCAGGTGCCCGAAAGCGAGCTTCCTGTTGCCGGCGACACGGTGAACCTGCACTTCGATGCAAGCAGGCTCTACCTCGTGAGGGCCTAGCGGCTTTCAATAGAGCGAGGCGAGAGCCCCTGCGGCAAGGCGCACGAAGCCGATGTGTACTTGGAGTACATGAGGCTTTGTGGAACGCGGCCACAGGGGCTCGTGGGATGCGCTAGTGCTTGGCGTGTTTGTTGAAGCGCTTGGACGTCCCCGTAGCTCCCATGCCGGCCGACTTGCGCGCGCTCGACTTCAGGGCGCGCATGACGTCGGCCTCCTCGCCGCCCTCCACCTGGGCCTTGAGGCGCACGAGCTGGTCGCGCAGGCGCGCGGCCTCCTCGAAGTCGAGCTTCTCGCTGGCTGCGCGCATGTCCTCCTCGATGGAGGCCATGATGTGGGCGAGCTCGTCTTTGGGCAGGGACGAGAGCTCCTCGGCCACGGTCTGGCTCAGCGTGTCGTCTGCCCCGCTGCCTGCCTCGGCCCCGATGAAGCTCGTGATGTCGGTGATGGCCTTTTGCACGCTGCGGGGCTCGATGCCGTGCTCGGCGTTGTACTTCTCCTGCAGGGCGCGGCGGCGCTGCGTCTCGTCGATGGCCACGCGCATGGAGTCGGTGACGGCGTCGGCGTACATGACGACCTTGCCGGAGACGTTGCGCGCCGCGCGGCCCATCGTCTGGATGAGGGAACGGCGGTTGCGCAGGAAGCCCTCCTTGTCGGCGTCGAGGATGGCCACAAGGCTCACCTCGGGGATGTCGAGGCCCTCGCGCAGCAGGTTGATGCCCACGAGGATGTCGAGCGCGCCGCTGCGCAGCTTGCGGATGATCTCGACGCGGTCCATCGTGGCGGTGTCGGAGTGCATGTAGGCGACCTTGAAGCCCTCGTCGAGCAGGTGGTCGGTGAGGTTCTCGGCCATGCGCTTCGTGAGCGTCGTCACGAGCACGCGCTCATGGCGGGCGATATGGTCGCGGCACTCGGAGATGAGGTCGTCGATCTGGCCGCGGATGGGGCGCACGTCTATCTTGGGGTCGAGCAGGCCTGTGGGGCGGATGATCTGCTCGACGGGCTCGGGGCAGACGCGCTCCTCGAAGTCGCCGGGCGTGGCGCTCACGAACACGAACTGGGGGATGCGCGCCTCAAACTCGTCGAAGCGAAGCGGGCGGTTGTCGAGGGCGCTCGGCAGACGGAAGCCGTGCTCGATGAGCGAGATCTTGCGCGAGCGGTCGCCCTCGTGCATGCCGCGCACCTGCGGCAGCGTCACGTGCGACTCGTCCACGATGCAGAGCATGTCTTTGGGGAAGTAGTCGATGAGCGTGTAGGGCGCCTCGCCCGGGGCGCGCCCGTCGAGGTGGCGCGAGTAGTTCTCGATGCCCGAGCAGAAGCCCATGGTCTGCAGGGCCTCCAGGTCGTAGTCGGTGCGCTGCTGCAGGCGCTGCGCCTCCAGGAGCTTGCCCGCCGCCTTGAACTCCGCGACGCGCGCGGCCTCCTCCTCGGCGATGGTCTGAAGGGCGCGGTTGAGCTTGGGGCGCTCGGTCACGTAATGCGACGCAGGCCAGATGGGTATGGCGTCGAAGGAGTTGAGCACCTCTCCGGTGACCTCGTCCACCTCGTAGATGCCTTCCACCTCGTCGCCGAAGAACTCGATGCGCACGGGGTGCTCGGCGTAGGGCGGGAACACGTCCACCACGTCGCCGCGCACGCGGAACGTCCCTCGGTGCAGGTCGTAGTCGTCGCGGTCGTAGAG
>CAKUKJ010000316.1 GCA_934662525.1 uncultured Coriobacteriales bacterium
CCTCCTGGGAGAACGCGAAGGTGTGCGAGGTCTCAGACGTCGCCCCTCCCGACTCGCTCACCGTGGAGCCCCATTGGGACCAGTCGCCCTCGTCGGAGCCTTTCTTCCACACGTAGTTGAACGTGAAACCGTCAAGCGGCACCCCGCCCAGGTCGCACGAGACGGTCCAGTGCGAGTTGCCGTCGGAGGCCGTGGCGTCAAGACCCTTCGCCTGCCACACGACAAGGCTCGTCTCCTTGGTGGTGACATAGCCGTCGGCGCCGATAACGTCGACATACAGCGTGTACGTTCCGGCCTTGGAAGGGGTGAAGTCCCACGAGGTCTGCGTCGTGGCGGAGCCGCCGTCCTTCATGTTGGAGCCCCACTCGGCCCAGCCGTCGCGCTGCCAGACATAGTTGTACGTGACGCCCTCGGTCTGCCCGCCCACCTGCGGAGTCACGGTGACCGTCTGGCCGGGAACGGCATAGGCCTTCGAGCACGAGACCTTGTCATACGTGTAGTCGGGCTGAACGAACACGCTCGTGGAAACGGTCTTCACCGAACCCGATGCGCTCTTGACGTCGACATACAAATCATACCGGCCGGCCTTCGTGGGCGTGAAGGTCCATGACGTCTGCGACGTGTTGGAGCCCGTGTCCTTCACGGTTGAGCCCCACTCGGCCCAGGCGCCCTCGTAGTTCCAGACGTAGTTGTAGGTGAAGCCCGAGGCGTCGGTGCCCGTGACGGCAGGTGTGACCGTGACGGCGGCGCCTTTCGCGACCGTGTCGGCGCTCACCCCGGCCGAGGCCCCCCAGGCGTCTGCGGCCACTCGAACCTGACCCACGGTAATGGTGCGAACGCACCCTGACGAATCGGCGATGTCCACGTAGAGCGTGTATGTGCCCGCCTTCTCAGGTGTGAACGACCATTGTCCCGAGGTGGAATATGCTCCCCCGTCGCGCAGATTCGAGCCCCACTCGGCCCAGCCGTCGCGCTCCCAGACGTAGTTGTAGCGCAGCGCGCCCGTCATGCCGCTGCCCTGCAGGTTGAGCGTGACCGCGTTGCCGGGGCAAGCCTGAGAGGTGCTGAGCTGGGGACGGACGTCCCACGCGGTGTCTTGCACGACAAGCGTGCCCGCATCGACGGTGACGGTCTGGCCTTGCGACAGGACGTCGACATAGAAGTGGTAGGTGCCCGGAACGAGGAAGGTGTACGTCTTGCTTGCGGCGGACGTGGCGCCGCCGTCCTTCACGTCAGAGCCCCAGCTGCTCCAGTTGTCGCGCTCCCATACGTAGTTGAACTTGACGTCGCCCGACGCGCCCGTCACCGCAGGCGTCACGGTCACCTCCGAGCCCGCCGCCACGGTCGAGGCGCTCAGCGAGGCGCTGGCGGCCAGGGAGTACGTGGCCACGGAGTCAGACGTGGGCTCGGTGGCAGGCTCAGACCCTGGCTGGGTCTCGGTGGTGGAGCCAAGCCCGGCATCCTCGGAGGTAGGCTGGTCGGCAGCGGGGTCGGCCGGAACAGTGGGCTCGGCCGGGGCAGCCGGCTCAGCTGGAGCGGAGGGCTCAGCTGGGACGACAGGCTCGGTCTGGCCGGCTGACGGATCGGAAGGCTCGTCGCCTTGCCCGGCGGCAGGGTCAGCCCCGCCCGTAGGCTCCACGTCGTCATACGTGGGGGCCTCGGCGACGGTGGAAACCCCTGCGGAATCATCTGACTCAAGGGCGGCAGGCTGCTCTGCAGCTTGAGAGGCGCTCGGCGCCTCCTCGGCCACCGCGCACGGCACGTTGGCCGCAGCCGCCGCAACGGCGGCAACCGCCACAACGGCGCAGGCAGTCTGGCTGATAGCTTTACGCATGCACTCTTCCTTCCTTAAAGGCGATGGCCGCCCATCGCCGCAAGTCGCTCAAGTCCCTCAATAGACATACACCGTCGTATTGTAAGGGATGGTATCGTAAATCCATTTTGCGTTGGCGGTCGCCAGACGAACGCAACCATGCGAAAGGCGCACCATACGAACCTCCCGTGGAGTTGGTCACACAAACCTGCGAACCACTATAATCGAGACCGGCTTGAACGGCAGCGGCATTTGCCGCTTCTCGATTTTGATTTTCTCCACTGTATCCACACATAATGTGTTCAGATACAATTGACCGCCCTTCTCGAACACGGAGCAAACACATGCCGTCTTCTCAAGAGACCCCCGTACACGCCCGCACATGCCTCGTCGATGCCGCTGCGGCCGACGTGACGCGCCAAGTTGTAGAGGCGAGCAAGCTAGCCCCCGAGGCCTTCAGGTACCTGCGCATCGCAAACAGGCCCTGCACGCCAGACAGTGCCGATGCCATAGGCTTTCAGTATTTCCGTTATGGCATCGGCGGGGGCGAGAAGGTGACCCAATCGCTCATGGAGGCCTTCTGCAAACAGGGCCGACACGTGATTCTCTATGTTGACGAGCTTGTAGATTCAGACGAAGAACTCAGCCTGCCCGCAGAGACAACATGCAAGGTCGTGCCCCTCGAACCCGAAGAGCGGGCGACGTTCTGGGCGCACGAGGTGGCCACCGAGAAGCTGCGCTGCATGGTATACGGAAGCTGGACGTCACCTCGCGCCACTCTTGATTGTCTCGCCCTGCAGACAGCCGGTGCGGCCTTCGTACTTGAGACGCACAGCACCGCAACCTCCCTTTTCGACAACCCGGACAACGAGAGGTGTTGGACCGATGTACTGCGCTGCATCCGTGCGGCCGACCTTGTCGTATGTCTGTCGGATTCCGACCGCATCTTTTGGGAGACGTTCAATGCCAACGTCCGTTGCGTGCTCAATCCAATCGATTCCCGCATGGAGGAGAAACCGTCGCAGGATGAAACGGCACCTAGTTATGATGTGCTTTTTTGCGGCCGCCTTAGCACCCAGGAGAAGCGGCCAGACGAGGCCCTGCGCGCGTTTGCGGCGGCCCGGCATCGCCTGCCCTCCATCCGCATGGCGTTCGTGGGCGACGGCGAGGCGAGAGACGAACTTGAACGCCTGGGCAAAGAGCTTGACGTCGCCGATGCCGTAGATTTTCTGGGTTTTGTAAGCAACCCGCGTGACCTCATAAAAAAAGCAGGCGTTCTCGTGCTTACCTCACCCAGCGAGGGGTTCCCGCTTGTACTTACCGAGGCGGCATGCTTGGGAACACCCTGCGTGGTGTATGAGATGCCCCACCTGACCGTCCTTCGCGGCAATGGGGGCGCCATCCAAGTGCCCCAGGGTGACTGGGAAGAGGCCGGGGCCGCAATCGCCAGTCTGCTAAGCAACAAGGGCCTGCACTCCCAGGCATCGCAAGCAACACGCGCGTTCTACGAGCAAAAGATCAAGACAAACCAGGCCCTTGTCTGGTCGCGCATCATAGACGATGCAGCGGCAGTAGCAAACGAGGGACACGTCTCACCCCAGCCCATTGACGACCCTATGCACGCGCTTGTGTTCAACGCCGTAGCTGCATCCAGGCGCGAAGCCGCTCGCTGCAAGGACTTCGAAGACCGCATGAACACTGAGTGGAGACGTGCCAACGCCGAATGCGAACGCGCCAACGCGGCAGAGAAGGAGTT
>CAKUKJ010000317.1 GCA_934662525.1 uncultured Coriobacteriales bacterium
ACTCTCGCTCGGTCTTGCCCTCGCTGAACTCGTCGCCAACACCCATGAGCTCGGCCAGTTCGCTGACCCACTCGTAGCACGTCTTGCGCTCGAACTTGCGCTCCTCCAGGCAGGGAGAGCCGCAGATCATGTAGGCGTCGTCCTCGCCCGTGTCAATCATGGAGTCCTGCTCGAAGCGGAACATGTCGGGCAAAATGATGTCGGAATACTTGAGCGAATCGCACATCACCGTGTCGATGCCCACGACGAACTCGCACTTGGCGTCGTCAATCATGACGTCGTGCACATGGTTGATGTCGGAGTTCTGGTTGGTGATGCAGTTGCCGGCGTAGTTCCACGCAAACTTGATGTTGGTGTCGAGGTGGTCTTTGCCCTTGACGCCATCGGCGATCTCGGTCATCTCAGTACCATGGTCGATGGCGTCGACCATGGAGAACACGGAGATTTTCGTGGTGACGGGGTTGTCGCCGGCCGGCAGGCTCTTAAGGCCGATGCTGGAGCGGGACTCACGAAGGCCGGTGCTCGTGCCAGGCAGGCCGATGTTGCCCGTAAGGATGGGGAGCATGCAGATGGAGATGGCGGTCATCTCGCCATTGGAACGGCGCTGAGGGCCCCAGCCCTGGCCGACATACAGGCTCTCGGCATTGGCGATCTTGTCGGCAAGCTCACGGATACGATCGGTGGAAATGCCGCAAATGGGTTCGGCCCACTCGGGAGTCTTCTCCACCATGTCGTAGCCGGTGCCCATGATGTAGTCGGTGTAGGACTTGTTCTGGCCCTTGGCGCTCTCCGGCATCGTGGACTCGTCGAAACCGACGCAGTACGTGTCGAGGAAGTCGTGGTCGACCTGGTCGTTCACGATAAGCTCATGGGCGATGGCAGAACACAGCGCGGCATCGGTGCCGGGGTTGATAGGCTGCCACTGGGTAGAGTGGCCCATGGCGGAGTCGCTCATGCGGGGGTCGATGATGATGACCTCACCCTTGGCGTTCTCACGCATGCGCACCCAGTCGTGGTGCGAGCCGGCACCGCCCTGACGCGTCTCAACGGGGCTCGAACCGAACATGAGCACGAGGTCGGCGTCAGCGGCCGCGCTCGTGGAGGAGGCGGGAGAGCCGCCCCACATGTAAGGGGCGATCCAAGAAATCTCGGCCGTGGAGTAGCTGCCGTAATAGCTGAGATAACCGCCCAGCAGGTTCATCAGCCTGTTGATGGGGCGCGCCGTGGTGGCCGAGACGCCCGTGGCGTAGTTGTTGTAAACGGCCTCGTTGCCATAGGTGTCGATGGTGTACTTGAGCTTGTCGGCGATGGTCTGAAGGGCCTCGTCCCAGCTGATCTGCTCGTACTGGCCGTCGCCGCGCTTCGTGCCCTCGACGCGCTTCATGGGGTAGTTGATGCGGTCGGGGTTGTTCATCCAGCGGCGATAGCTGCGGCCGCGCAGGCAGGCACGGGGTTGCGGGTCGTCGAGGTCGTTGGTGGGGTTGCTGTAGGTGTCCACCCACAGGACCTCGCCGTCCTTCACGTGGAACTTGAGTGCGCAACGGCCGGGGCAGTTGATGGCGCAGTGGCCCCAAACCTCGGTGACACCCTCCTCATAAGCCACCTCGGCCTCGTCTGCCTTGGAGAACGTAGGCGCACTCGCTGCCCCCGCGGCCGCAAGGCCGGCAAGCACGCCGCTCGTGGCGACGAAAGATCGCCTTGAGATCGCGCAGTCTCGAGCCATGGTTGTTCCTCTCTCTCCTTGTGAACGTCTCCCCCGCCTGCACGGCAGGGCTCCCTTGCTACCCAAACTCCGTCGGACGGTTGCAAAGCACGCATTCGCACCTCGCACCTGCCCATCGGACGTTTGAGTCGACGTTTGCACCATACCGCCCGGCATGCTCCTGATGTCACATGCTGCGGGTGACAAGCAGAGTTTCCCCAGGAAGAAGACGTGATATGATGACTTTGCTTCAGATAAGCGGCAGCGCGGCGCGCACCTAAAACTCGCAGCGCCAAACTGCCTCCCCGCAAGCGACGACTCTCAAGAACATTCCCCGGCACATCCATGCGCCACGAACCGGAGGAGCAGGTGAACATGCGCGGGCTTGACTTCGCGCTCAACGACATATGCCTGGCGGCATTCACCACACTGGCCCCCGGCGCGGCGCTTGCCTATGTGGCGCTAGCCTGCACGCTGCTCTTCGGCCATTTCGACGCGCCCATGCGCCATCGCCTCGAGAGCTGGCTCATCGTGCCTCTTGCTCTGGCCACCGTGGGCCTCGTGGCGTCGGCCACCCACCTCGGCACGCCAAGCAACGCCCTGTACGTGCTCCGCACCATCGGCTCGTCTCCCTTGGCGACCGAGGTGTTCTTTACAGTACTTTTCCTCGGCACCGCATGCTCCTACTGGCTCGGGTGCATCTATATCGAGGGCAAGCAGGCGCTGCGCAGGCTCTGGCTGCTGGCAAGCATCGCGGCCGCAGGCCTCTTCATCACCGGCACCGACCTGGCCTATGCCATGCCCACGGTCATCACCTGGGACACCGGGCTTGCCCGGGCCATCTTGCCTTGCACAGCGCTGGCTTGCATGGCGCCGCTCGCGCTTCCCATATATACATGTTCGGGATACACAAACAACATCAAGGCCATGTATTCCTTAGCAGGTATCTCGCTGGCAGCGACGGCCGCAGCTTGCGTTCTCATGGCGATGCAGTATGTGGAGCTCGGCACGCAGCGCAACGCCTTTGGCACGGCCGCCGAGCTCGTACCTCTCTATCCGACCACAATTGCCGCGTTTTGCATGTGTCTCGCCTGTGCGAACCTCGTGAGCCTACGCGTTGCAAACGGCCTCACCCCAAATAGCCGCCGCACCGAGACAAGCGCCGGGGACTTCTCCCCCACCGAGCGCAAGGCCATCGCCAAGCTCATTGCCATGTGCGCGCTTGCCTATATCGGTACCTTCGCAGTGCGGTTCTGCTTCTACTGCTTCCACATGACCTCGGGAGTGGTATAGCATGCCCGGGCCCTCGCGACGTCTGGGCGTCCCCGGCTGGGGCTTCGCGCTCTTCCTGGCCGTCAACGCCGTCCAGGTGTGGGGCGGCGTCTTCCCCTTCCTGCCCCTTGAGTTCCAGACTGTGGCGGTCACGCTGTCGTTCTATGCCTCGCAAGCCGCCGCGTCGGTGGCCACCTATGTCGCCTGCCTTGCGGGGGCCTATCGCTCCCCCGCCCTGACCTCGCGCGTCATGCCAAAGCTCGCGGCCCCGCCCATGATAGTTGGATGCCTCGCCCTCATCGCGGCAATGTACGTGCACTCCCAACTCGCTATCTACCTGGTCGTATGCTCAGGCGTATTGCAAGGTCTCGGCAGTACAAGCATGGCATTGCTCTGGCAGCGGGCTTTCTCCTCCTGCGCCGACGAGCGTGGCGATCTGCTTCTCGTGTTGGGCACAGGCCTGAGCGCGCTCATCTACCTTGCCCTATATATCTGCCCCGTCGCCGTGACCGCCTACCTCGTGCCACTCGTGTTCCTTCCCCTGTGCGCAGCGGCGCTCACAGTGTCCACCCGAGCCAGTAGGAGCATGC
>CAKUKJ010000318.1 GCA_934662525.1 uncultured Coriobacteriales bacterium
TTGGGCACGCAGGCGAGCGCACCGGCGTCGAGGTAGAACTGAGGACGGTGTAGCACGATGGCGGAAAGAGCCGAGAAAAGGACGCCGCGGCCTAATGCGACCCTAGATTGTCTTGACGCCATTACCGACTGGCATCCAAAACCTTCGTCTGGGCTGACAAGTGAAACAAACAAACTAGGCTTTCCTACAATCATCTATCGGACGCCAAGCAGGCTCGTTATGGAATGTGAAAGCGCATTCGATTCTGGTCTTCTCTTGGCTGCTTTGAGCCTGGCCGTAACCATTCCCGACGTCTGCGCACATATCGCGGGAAGCGACTATCTATCTTGGTGCGAGAATTATTTGCATTTACTGAAGGATGACAAGACAAAGGAGAAGGAGCGCGCAAAATCAAAAACTCAACATGATATCGAGGAGGGCTTCGCCGTTATAGAAGCATCCGGTATGTTTACGGCCTCCGATTTGTACCAACTTCGATGCGCCGTTGTTCATGCAGGCTCATCTTCTATTGAGGACAAAGGCTCGGGAGCGAAATATAGTCCTTATCGCGTTATAGGGGTCTGTGTGCATGGAGATTCCAGGGGCGTGATTGCGAGTTATGGACATACGGGGACGGGAGCAGAGGAGCAAGAAAACTGTTCATACGACTGCGTAATCAAGCTTGAAGGCCTTATCTCACTTTTGGCAAGAGGGGTAAGGTTGTTTCTCGAAGAAGACTTGTCTCGCGACCGCGAATATTCAGACGAGAGCGCAGGAATCAGGCTCAGGTGTGGCGTAACTGATTTTCGACCGCTCGCCGATAAATCGAATTGGTTTACAAGCAATGGCGCATTGACACCCTCCTCTTGATTTCCGTTTTGGACTTGAGCGTCTCTGAAGTATGGTTGGATTAACAGCCAGATAGGAACGGTATACCATGGCTCTCGAATTGAAATACTCCGCCGACCAGGAGCACCAGGTTGAAGCTGTAGAGGCTGTCTGCAACTTGTTTCGCGGTCAGGAATTCATGAGTACCGACTTCGTTGCGGAGATGGGAACGGGCCTACTGGAAGGGCAAATAACTCAGGTGGGCCACGCCAACGGGTTGCGCCTCTCGACCACCCAGCTTGAGCGTAACCTGCATGCCATCCAGGAGGATAACGCCCTTGCTCCGACGAGCGTTGTCACTGATGGGCGATTGCGCGACTTCACCGTGGAGATGGAGACCGGCACAGGCAAGACTTACTGCTACATTCGCACAATCTACGAGCTCAATCGCCGCTATGGACTGACTAAATTCATCATCGTGGTACCGAGCGTGGCCATCCGCGAAGGTGTGAAGAAGAGTTTCGAAAGCACCAAAAACCATTTCGACACACTCTACGACAACACGCCTCTTGAATGCTTCATCTACGACTCGCAAGACATGGGCTCAGTGGGCAGCTTTGCAACATCAGGCTCCATCCAAGTGATGATCATCAACATTGGCGCTTTCAACAAGGGCTTCGCAGACGACGGCTCGGCAGACGAGGGTAACCTTTTCCACCGTCACAGCGAGAAACTCATCGGAGGTCAAAGTCCGCGTGAACTCATCTCGGCATGCAACCCCATCGTCATCATCGACGAGCCGCAGAGCGTGGATAACACACCCAAGGCAAAGGCGGCCATCCGAAGCCTGAACCCTCTGTTTGTTCTGCGCTACTCTGCCACGCATAAGGAGCCATATAACAAGGTCTACCGGCTTACTCCTGTGGACGCGTTTCAGCGTGGGTTGGTCAAAGGAATCGCCGTGGACTCCGTCCTTTCACAGGAGGACCTCAACGGCTCGTATGTGAAGCTGGAATCAGTGAAGTCAGCTCCCTCGATTACAGCCCAGCTGACCATCGACAAACGGCTGTCCAACGGCGGGCAGAAGCGCGGGAGAATCACCGTAAAAACAGGCGATGACCTGTATATCAAGAGCGGTGAGAACACCGACTACGAGGCCGGTTGGGTAGTGAACAACATCTCCTCCGCCGCAGGCAGCGAGTGGGTAGAGTTTCAAAACGGCGAGCATATCGAACTGGGCCAGGCCATGGGAGACGTTGCTGCCGAGGCCATCAAGCGCGCCCAGATCAAGAGCACCATTGAGGATCACCTGCAACGTCAGCTCGAACTGTATCCCCATGGAGTCAAGGTTCTCTCGCTCTTCTTTATCGACAAAGTGGAGAAATACCGCCTCTACGACCCGGTGCGCAACGGCGAATACGCGCAGATGTTTGAGGAGGAGTACACGGCGGCCATAAACTCGCCCAAGTGGCGCAAGCGCTACGCGGCAGCCGGTGTGCCCTTGGAAACGAATGCCTCAGCCGTGCACTCGGGCTATTTCTCCCAAGACGGCAAGGGACGGCTGAAAAACACGGCCGATGCGGCCTCTTCCGCCGCCGACATATCAACCTTTGAAACCATCATGCACGACAAGGAGACATTGCTTTCCTTTCCTGCGGATGGAGATGACGCAGAGACGCGCACAAAGAAGCGCATTCAATTCATATGGAGCCACTCTGCTCTCAAAGAAGGTTGGGACAACCCCAACGTGTTTCAAATCTGCACACTGGTGGAAACTAAGGACACCTTGACCAAACGCCAAAAGATTGGCCGCGGGCTTCGTCTGTGCGTGAACCAAGACGGAGAACGTTGTTATGACGAAGGCGTAAACGTGCTAACCGTCGTGGCCAATGAAAGCTACGACGCATTCGCCAACGGTCTCCAAGCAGAGTTTGAGGAAGACGGCTACAAATTCGGGCTGCTCACGGCTGAGTCGTTCTCGAATGTGGTTGTCGAACACGCTGATGGCACGGAAGAAATTCTGGGCTATGCAAACTCCAAGCGAGTCTTCGACTCGTTCAAGGCCCAAGGACTTGTCGATGACAAAGGCAAGATTACACCCGAGCTCAAGTATGCCGCAGAGCAGGAGAAGACGCCCATGCCGGCAGACCTTGAGGACGCCAGGTTTGTCATTGAGGCAGTCATCCTAAGAAAAGCGCAGAAGCTGCAGATTCGCGACAAAGCCAAAGAGGTGGAGATTGAGCTCTGCAAGGACGTGACGACCGACCTTGCTTTCCAGGAACTCTGGGAACGCATTCGCAAGCGTACACGCTTCGAGGTCAACGTGGACTCAGATAAACTAATCGAAGAAGCATGCAGCGAGATTGTCAGAATGCCCGAAGTAAAGGCCCCTGAAATCTTGAGCACACGCGCCGACGTCACCGTAGGCGAATCCGGCGTAAGCACCGAAGCATGTTCGACTGCACTTGTGCGCACGACGGGACGTGCAGCCTACAACCTGCCCGACCCCATCGCCGAACTGCAGGATGCCGTGGGGCTCACTCGTGCCACCATCAAGCACATCCTGGAACGTTGTGGGCGCTTTGATGAGTTCGAGCGCAATCCCGCACTCTTCCTCGCGCAAGTTGCCGCCAAGATAAACAAAGCTAAGGCCATCGCAATTGCCGCCGGTATCAAGTACACAAAGCTTCCCGAAGACGAGTGGTATACGATGGAAGATTTGGAGCCTGGAGATCTTAAGGCTTAT
>CAKUKJ010000319.1 GCA_934662525.1 uncultured Coriobacteriales bacterium
GTCCATGAGCGCGTCGAGCGCGGCGCGGATGGTGCGCCCGGTGAAGAGCACGTCATCGACCAGCACGACCGTCTTGCCCTCAAGGGAGAACGGAAGCGAGGTGCCGTGCAGCACCGGCGCGATGCGCGTGCCGTAGTCGTCGCGATACAGGCTGATGTCGAGGGTACCCAGCTCGGGGCGCTTCCCCTCGATGGACTCGATCTTGGCCGCGAGGTCCTCGGCGAGGTCCTTGCCGCGCGTGACGATGCCGACGATCGCGAGGTTGTCGGCCCCGCCGTTGGCCTCGAGGATCTCATGCGCTATGCGGGTCATCGCACGCGACACGGCCTCGGCGTCCATGACGACGGCCTTGGGCTTGAGCTCTTCTGCCACTACACGCTCCTTTCATGAAAAAAGCGCCCAACACCCGTGAGGCATCGGACGCTCTAGCATTCATAACGCGAGCACTATTTCGCTGATGTTCCTTGGCGGTCTCACGGTACCGCGCTTAAAGGGTCGATACATTATATGCCTACCTGCGCAGGCTGTCGAGCTTCTTTTGGCTGTCTATACCAAGAACATGGAGAAGGAGCGCCTTGCGGAAGTGGGCGGCCGACAAGCGGGCGATGTCGGGATGCTCGGAACGCAACATGTCCCGGTACGCCCGCGCACGGCGCAGGCCTCGCTTGCGGTCTTTGTCGAATATGAGGGCGATGTTGTAGTGCGTGTTGGAAAGCAGGCTGCACCGGCGTTGCAGGTAGACACGCCGCACAGGGGAAAGCGAAGCGGCACGAGCGGTCAGCAGAGAGAGCAGCTCCTCGCAGACGCGCGTGTGGTCGTCCCAGCGCCTCACGTACCCTTCGTCGGCCACGCTCTGGCTCGCGTTGCCCACGAGGTACTGATAGACGCGCGTGTCCACAAACGTCACGTCGGCGGCGTCGAGCGTCGCCTTCACCACGAACTCAAGGTCTTCGTAAAACGTCTTCTCGAGCAGGTGCAGGTTGATGGAGCGAAGGTAGGACGTGCGCGCCGTGAGCGTGTGGATCATGACGTTGGGCGCGAAGGCATCCAGCATGCAGACGGACTCCACGTCGCATGCGACGCCTTGGGGCAGCTCGGCAGGCTGGGGAAAGACGCGCTTCTCCGAGGTCGTCATGTCGACCTCGGTCTTGACGTCGACCACAAGGTCGGTCGTCGCATGGGAGAGGAACCCTGCCAGGCGAACGAGCTCGGAGGTGTCGATCCAGTCGTCCCCGTCCACGACACGGAAGTACGTGCCGCGCGCCTGTGCCAGACCCGCATTGACGGCGGAGCCGTGGCCGCCGTTCTCCTTCTCGACCAGCCGGAACACGGCCGGGCGACGCGCCATGAAATCCCGCGCGATACGCGCCGTGTCGTCGGTGGAGCCGTCGTCGACCACGATGAGCTCCACCTTGCCCTCGAGGCGCGCGTCGTCAAACGACGTCAGGCCGCGCTCAAGATAGCGTGCGACGTTGTAGCACGGCATGGCAACGGTGAGGACGGGCCCGGGCGACCCAGGCCAGCCGAACCCCTCAACGCAATCGTTCACAAGCGTCACCTTCCCGACCGCAGGCGCGTGAAAACGCCGTAGGCCTTGGTGTGGACGAGATAGATGGTGCGGGCGAAGGCGACGCACAGCGCAGGCCGGCCCGCCTTGAGAACCGCAAGACCCATGTCGAGGGCGCGGCTCCCCTGCCCGCATGCGCCGGGCAGCAGCTCGCGCGAAAGGGCACCGTCGAGGATGGAGCGGCACCAGGCGATGCGGCCGGCGTGCGACAGACCCTCGCGAGGATAGCAGGCCCTCTCCAGCGCCGACAGCACGTAACGCCCATAGAGACCGCCCAGCACTCCCGACGCATGGCCGTCAAGCACCTCCCACGACTGGAGGAGCCCCCTCAGGGCGCTCACCCGGCGCACGTGCAGGTCGAAGTACTCGTGGGAGCCATAGGCGTTGGCGTTGGTGAGGCTCGAGCCCTTGCGCTTGGCATAGTGGTACGGTGTGCCGGAGAGGACCGCAACCGAGCGGGCCCGCGCAAAGTAGTCGGCGTTGAAAAGGACATCCTCTATGAGGCGCACGGTCTCGAACTTCAAGCCTTGCCCCGCAACAAGCTCGCGTCGGTACATCTTGTTCCAGGCATACCCAAAATGAGTCGAGCTCTCCCACCCGATGACGCGGCGGTGCCAGTCTTGGGGCACAAGATAGTCGCCAGCCTCAAGGGGCAGGTCGTTGCGATACATGAATGCGCCCGCCTCGTCGTAGTACTCCTCGCAATAGCCAAAGAGGCACACGTCGGCCTGCGTGCGCTCCAAGGCGGCGCGGGCGCGGGCAAGCAGGTCGGGCTCATAGGTGTCGTCGGGGTCGCAAATCCACACGTAGCGGCCGCGCGCATGGGCGACACCGGTGTTGCGCGCCTGCGCCAGGCCGAGGTTGCGCTCGTGACGCACCACCCGGATGCGCGCATCGACAGACATCGCACGCTCCACGACGGCAATAGAGGCGTCGGGCGTGGCGTCGTCGACGACGATGAGCTCCCAAGAACCCTCGGTCTGCGCCTCGATGCATTCAAGCGCATGGGCGATATAGCGCTCAACGCCGTAGCAGGGCATCACGATGGAGAAAAAGGGAGCGGCCTGCCCCTTATGCAAGGCATCGCCCATGCGCTACTGCCCCAGGTGGCGATATGCGTCGCAGACCTCTTGGGCAGGGCCCACCATGCGCAGGTGTCCCTTCTCAATCCAGACGCAGCGGTCGCACAGGCGCTCTATCTGCTCGGTGGAGTGCGACACGATGAGGACGGTCACATGGTCGTCGCTGATAAGGCGGTTGATGCGCTCCTCGCACTTCTGCTGGAAGAGGAAGTCGCCCACCGAGAGAACTTCGTCGACGATGAGCAGGTCGGGCTTGGTGGCCGTGGCGATTGCGAAGGCGATGCGCGCGACCATGCCGCTCGAATAGTTCTTGAGCGGCACGTCGAGGAAATCGCGCAGCTCCGCAAAATCGACGATATCGTCGAACGCCTCGTCGATGAACTGCTTGGAATAGCCCAGCAGGGCGCCGTTGAGATAGATGTTCTCGCGCGCGGTCAGCTCGTAGTCGAAGCCTGCGCCCAGCTCGATGAGCGGTGCGATGGTGCCCTTGACATGGCACGAGCCGCTCGTGGGCTCAAGCACGCCCGCAATGATCTTGAGCATCGTGGACTTGCCCGAACCGTTCGTGCCGACGAGGCCGAAGACGTCTCCCCTGTTGACGGTAAACGAGATGTCGTTGAGGGCGTGGAACTCCTTGAACATGAGTTTGCCCTTTGCAAGCGCCAGGAAATACTCTTTGAGCGAGTTGAGCTTCTCGGAGGCCATGTTGAACACCATGTCGACATGGTCGACGGTGACGATTGCCTCAGGGGCGCTCTGGGCGGCCGCGGGGGCCTGCTGCGCATCGGTTGCAGACATCGAAAGCCTCCGTGCCTAGATGTAAAGGATGAACTTGTGCTCGGTCTTGCGGAAAACGATAAGGCCAACCGCAAACGTGACGACGGCAAAAAGC
>CAKUKJ010000320.1 GCA_934662525.1 uncultured Coriobacteriales bacterium
GGGCGGCGAGGCCGCCGTGAGGCGCGTGTTCGGGGCCGTGCTCACCGACAACGGGCACGAGTTCGCCGACGAGGGCGGGCTTGCGTCGCTTTTCTGCGAGCGCGAGGGCGAGACGCGCCTGTTCTACTGCGACCCCAGGCGCGCCGACCAGAAGGGGGCCTGCGAGAAGAACCACGTCGAGATAAGGAAGCTGCTGCCCAAGGGCCGCGGGCTCAGGTTCGACCTGCTCACGAGGGAGGACTGCTCGCTCGTCATGTCGCAGGTCAACTCCGAGCCGCGCGGCCGCCTGGCGTGGATGACGCCCGCCGGCGTCTTCGGGGCGGCCCTGGGCGACGACGCGAGGGCCATCCTCGACGCCTTCGGCGTCGAGGCCCTCGGCCCCGACTCGCTCGACCTCACGCCCGGCTGCGTCGAGCGCGCCCGCGCCTCGAGGGGCTTGCCGCCGCTGGCCGGCTAGGCCGCCGCGCACCCTGACAGACGGGTTCCCCAAGGCGTTCGGATGAGTCCGGGACGGGCATCCGGGGGCCGGCGCAAGCATGCCTCTCGAACCCATCCGAACGGCCCTCCACACATCCTCCAACTGGGCAAACGGCCAGGCCCAAGCCTTCATGCGGCCTTCGATTTGTTCGGTTAAGTGCGAGAATGCCAATTCAACCCAAAGTGTTCGGCTGACGTTGGGAATCAACCCAAGGCAGGCAGGGCAGGCGGCCAGGGAGCGCCGTGAGGGTGTGGAGAACGACATCGAGCCCGCAGGCCGCCTGATTGGGGGGGCGACCTGCGGGCAAGAGGCCCCGCTATCCCAGCACGCGCTCGGCAGCCAGCCACGAGGGCTGCTCGGAGCTCACGACGCGGGCGCAGGCATAGGCGCGCGGCAGGCTCAGGAGGCGCGTGCCTTGCCAGACGCCCGAGGGCTGGCGCTGCACCGCAAGGGCGACGTCTGCATGGCCGGGGTTGACCAGGCACAAGGGGAGCAGCAGCTTCATCGCGTCGGTCGTGGCGTCGAAGACGGGCACGGCAGTGCGGTAGCTGCGGCGGCACATGGCCAGCGCGGCCGCTGCAGCGTCGTCGAGGTCGCGGGTGAGGCGTCGGTAGACCGACGGCGCGTCGCTGACGAAGCGGGCGAGCTTCGTGTGCGCCTCGCGGCGGGCGAGGGGAGCGAGCGAGGTGTCCGCCATGCGGTCGAGCATGCCGCTGGGGCCTTCCATGTCGGCGAGGGCGTCGCGCAGAAAGCCGCGCGGCAGCTGGCCCAGGCAGTCGTCGAGCAACGTGCGAAAGTCCAGGGCAACGCGCGCGTCGGGTGCGGGCACGACGTCGGCAAGCGCCTCTAGATAGGTCGCCGCCTGGGGAACTTCCTCAAGCTCGCACGTGATACGGCCGCCAAGCTCCCCCGAACCCGCCAGTGCAAACCCAACGAAACGCCAGGGCGTGTTTGAACGGCAAGGCTCGAAGCAAGCGAAGATGTCGTCGCCCGAAGGCGTCGCAAGGCACGTGTTGAAGGCGGCGAAGTCCTTGGCGGGCCCGATGCCGAGCTTGCCTTGGGCGCACACGCGGTGGAACGTCACGGCCAGGTACTCACGCAAGACGCCGTAGCGCGTGTCCCCTGCGACGCTGGGCGCCATCTCCGTGCCCGGGAAGCTCCAACGCTCAGGGGCGGCCATGCGGGCGAGGTCGCCGCAGAGGGCGTCCCAGGTGCCGATGGTGGCGAACGCCGCGAACTCGCGAATGGGGCCGCCGGTGCTCGGGCGCATAGCCCGCGACGGCGCGGCAAGGTCGTGCCAGGCGCCTTCGTCCGCCAGGGGCAGCCCTTCGAGCGAGGCCGTCTCATGCATGTCGCCCGTGCCGTCGTCGCCGTCCACGAGCGCGATGGCCCAACGCATGTTGAGACCGGGCTTGCCGGTGCGCTTCAGCGTGAGCTCGACGGGGCGGCTACCGTCTTCGCGCAGGTAGCGCAAGGGAAAGACGGCGCGCGAACGCGAGCCGCAGACCGTGCCCATGGCGCGCGCGGCCGCCCAGTCCTCGTCGAGCACACCCATGAGGTCGACCTCGACGGGCAGCACGCGCGACAGCGTGCTCAGGATGGCCGTGGGGCAGAACACGTCGCGTGAGATGGACTGCGGGTAGTCTGCAAGCACCTCGGCCGAGGGCGTCTGGCGGTCGGGGTTGGGGGAGAGGCGAGGGGTTTCTGGGCGAGCGGAAGCGGGGGCAGACGGGGCAGGTGCGACAGGTGTCGAGACCGTGCTTTGCGCTGCGTCGGCAATGCCAAAATCGGCCGCCTCGCTGTACGTCGGCATCAACCATTCGTCGCCGCTGGGCATGGATGGGGCAGGGGTCACGCCTTGAGGCGCGGGTTGAGGCTCCGCCTTGTGCGTGCGCCTCTTGGTGACGCCGCGCTTGCTGTTTGAGATTGCGGCGTCCTCGAGCATGCGTTGGGTGTGCGAGCTGGGGGAGGAGTCCCGACCAGGCATATAGTTGGGGTTGGGAACATTGCCTTTGACGGGATGCTTGCCAGTCTTGCCCAATTTGGGGGTTGTGGCGGCCTTGCCCGACTGACCTGCGGAGACGCCGCGTCCTTCTGCAACAGAAGGGCCGGCAGCCCCGAAATGCGGGTCGGTATAGGGGTCGAACGTAACGCGCAGGCCCGACTTGAGCTCCGAGACCGGAGTGGTCACGCGTGCCTTCTGCTCCTCAAGGGCACGCTGACGAGCCTGTTGCTTCGCCTGCTGCGCCGCTTTCTGAATCTCGGCCTCGCGACGCGCCTGCTCCTCCGCCTCGCGAGCCGCCTTCTCGGCCGCCTCCCGCGCCAGGCGTTCGGCCTCCTCGCGGGCGATACGCTCGGCCTCGGCGCGCTCCGCAGCCTCACGGGCCTCGCGCTCGGCCTTTTGCTGGGCTTCGAGCTTCGCCTGGGCCTCGGCAGCCGCCTTGGCGGCCTTCGCCTCCTGCTTGCGGCGCTGCTCGCCGGGCTTCGAGGGCTTGAGCGTCGCCTTCACGCCCGCCCACTGGTTCTTGCCCCGTGCGCCGGGGCCGCTCTTCCCGCCGCCCTTTGCCTGCTTGCCTGATGGCTTCGCGCCTGCACCGGCCGCTGTCTTGGCCGCCTGCTTCTCTTCCTCGGCCTTCGCCGCCTCCTGCAGCTGGGTGTCAAGCTCGGGGTTGCGCAGCATGGTGAGAAGCACGCGACCCTTCTTGAACACGTCCACCCGCGCCGAGCCTTGGAAGTGCCTCGACTCCATCATCGCACGAGCGGACTCAAAACCGACGTCTGCCGGCTGCACGTCGTCTGCCGCAAGGATCTCCTCGGCCCGCTCGATGGTGACTTGTTTGCCGAAGCCGAGTTCCTCGCTTTTCGTCTTCTTGCCGGACGCCACGTCCAGCACGAAGCGGAAGATGCGTTCGCCGGCTTCCTCGAGCGGCGCCCGGGCCACACGCAGGTCGTCACGGGCGGGTCGAGGGCGGATTCCCCCGGCTTCTTCGTCGAGCCGACGGTGATCTCCGGTCTGCGACAGGACG
>CAKUKJ010000321.1 GCA_934662525.1 uncultured Coriobacteriales bacterium
GAACATGTTCGTCAACATCTCCGCCAAGAAGGGCACCGGCATCGACGACCTGCTCGAGGCGGTCTTGCTCCAGGCTGACGTCATGGAACTCAAGGCCAACAAGAAGACGTTCGCTTCCGGTTACGTTCTCGAGGCCAAGCTCGACCGAGGCCGCGGCCCCGTGGCGTCCGTGCTCGTGAAGCGCGGCACGCTGCATGTCGGCGACACCGTCGTCGCGGGCTTGGCCTACGGTCGCGTGCGCGCCATGCTCGGCCAGAACGGCAAGCGCGTCAGCTCCGTGTGCCCCTCCGAGGCCGCCGAGATTCAGGGCCTGAACTCCGTGCCGGACGCCGGCGACGAGTTCCGCGTCTTCAAGGACGAGCGCGAGGCCCGCGCCCTGGCCGACCAGCGCGCCCTCAAGCGTCGCCAGGCCGAGCAGGAGCGCCGCACGCACGTCACGCTCGAGAACCTGTTCGAGACCATGGACCAGGCCGACTTCAAGCAGCTCAACCTCGTTGTTAAAGCCGACGTCCAAGGTTCCATCGAGGCCCTCGCCGACGCCCTCTCCAAGATCGACCAGTCCGAGGTCAAGATCGACATCATCCACTCCGCCGTGGGCGCCATCTCCGAGACCGACGTCACGCTGGCCGCCGCCTCCAACGCCATCATCATCGGCTTCGGCGTGCGCCCCGATGCCAAGGCGCGCGACGCCGCCGAGCGCGAGGGTGTCCAGATCAAGACCTATCGCGTCATCTACCAGGCGCTCGACGACATCAACGCCGCTCGCGTCGGCATGCTGGCCCCCGAGTTCGAGGATCGCGACACGGGTTCGGCCGAGGTTCGCGAGACCTTCAAGGTTCCCCGTGTGGGTACCATCGCCGGCTGCATGGTGCTCAACGGCGAGATCAACCGCGACGACAACGTGCGCGTGGTGCGTGACGGTGTCGTGGTTTACGAGGGCAAGATCGGCTCGCTGCGTCGCTTCAAGGACGACGTCAAGTCTGTCAAGAGCGGCTATGAGTGCGGTATCGGCGTCGAGGGCTTCCAGGACATCCACCTGGGAGACATCATCGAGGGTTATCAGACCATCGAGATTGCGCGCAAGGAGTAGGTCATGAAACAGAACTCCGCAACGCGCCGCCTTGCCGAGGAGGCTCGCGAGAAGATCTCGACCATCCTTCTCATGGAGATCTCCGACCCGCGCCTGGCCCTTGTGACCGTCACGGGCTGCGAAGTCTCCGTGGACCGTTCGGTGTGCAAGGTTTGGGTCAGTGCCAGCCCCGAGAGCTATGACGAGGTGATGGAGGGGCTGCAGTCAGCCAAAGGCCGCATCCGCTCGCTCCTGGGTCGCTCGCTGACCTGGAGGGTCACTCCCGAGCTTATCTTCCAGATCGACCGTTCCACCGACGAGGCCATGCGTATCACCGAGGCGCTCAAGAACGTTCCTCCTACCATGGCCATCCCGAAGGATGAGTTCGGCTACCCGCTGTCTGCCGAGGGCGACGAGGAGGCCGACGCCGCCGAGCCCGGGTTCGACCGTGAGCCCGGCGACAAGGGCGACGAGCTCTAAGGCTCTACATCCGGCTTTTTGATACAACCCGAATCGAGGGGGTCCTTTCGATGAGATTTGACGATGCGTCCGAGATGTTCGAGCGCGCCCGGCAACTGATCGAGGGGGCCTCCTCGATTGCTGTTTCGGGGCACACAGACCCCGACGGCGACGCCCTGGGCAGCGTGCTTGCCATGACCGCACTGATAGGGCAGACGTGGCCTGACAAGGTTGTGGCCCCTCTTCTGGCCAACGACCGCTCTATGCCTGCCAATCTCGCCTTTCTGCCGGGTGCTGAGCGACTGGAGCCGGCTGCGCGTTTTGAGGGCGCCCCCGACCTCTTCATCAGCGTCGACACGCCCACCCGCGCCCGTCTCAACGACTCGGCCCAGGTGCTTGCGCGCTCGAAGGCCTCGCTGTGCTTCGACCACCACCCTCCTGTGGAGGACTTCTGCGACGCAACGTATGCGCGACCCTCCGCAGCATCGTGCGCCGACGTCATATTTGATTTCGTTACGTATCTGAACGTCCCTTTGCAAGCAAGTGTCGCGACATGCCTGCTGGCCGGCGTCATCACCGACACGGGACGCTTCCAATATCAGAACACCGACCGGCACGCCCTCGTGAGCGCGGCGTCGCTCATCGAGGCGGGGGCCGACCCCTCCGATATCTGCCTGCATGTCTATCAGAGCAAGACGCTTGCGCAGCTCAAGCTTCAGCAGGTGGTGCTCGAACGGCTATCATTGGAATGCGAGGGCGAGCTTGCCTACAGCTACGTGCTCCAGGCGGACTTTTCACGTTTCGGCGCGACCGCGGCCGACTGCGACGCGCTCGTCGACACGGTGCGATCCCTGGGAGGCCCGAAGGCCGTGCTCTTCTTGCGCGAGGTGCCCGAGGGCACCTTCAGGGGCAACCTGCGGTCGAAGGACGTCTCTCGCGACGTCAGCCTCGTGGCCAAGGCCTTCGGTGGCGGCGGTCACAAGATGGCTTCGGGGCTTACGATCGACGGCCCTGTCGAGGAGGCCGTCGCCCGCATTGCGCAGGCCTATCGAGGCATCTTTTTATCTGGGGGGTCTCGATGAAGCGCACGTCGAGCGGTCTCAACCTGCTTGTGGGCGTCAACAAGCCCAGTGGCATGACCTCGCATGACGTCGTGTATGGGGTGCGTCGGGCTTTGGGGGAGCGCCGCGTGGGCCATGCCGGCACGCTCGACCCCTTTGCGACGGGAATTCTCGTCGTGGGGGTGGGGCAGGCGACGCGCCTCATGCAATATGCCACAAGCGACTTCAAGTCCTATACGGCACGCGTCAGCTGGGGAATGGAGACGCAGACTGACGACCTTGAGGGCGACCCCCGGTGCACGGCCCCTGTTCCGGCCGAAGTTCTTGACGCGGGCTATGCCCGCGAACGGCTCGCCGAGCTGATGAGGCAGACCGAGCAGGTGCCCCCGGCGTTCAGCGCCATAAAGGTCGACGGCGTGCGCGCGTATAGCGAGGCGCGCAAGGGCCATGACGTCGTGCTCGATGCCCGCCCCATCGAGGTTCGCAGGGCCGACCTTCTTGCCCTGGGCACCGATGAGCGCGGACCTTGGTGGGATGTGGACTTCACGGTGTCCAAAGGCACCTATATCCGCGCGCTTGCTCGCGATTTGGGCCGTTTATGCGGAAGCGCCGCATATCTCAGCGCCCTTTCGCGCACCTCGAGCGGCAAGGTGGGCCTCGATGCCTGCCTTTCGCTCGATGAGCTTGCCCAAGCCGAGATGCTGCGCGTCATAGACCCGGTCGAGCTCCTCGGATTTCCTACCATCGATCTTGACGAGCAGGGCATAGCGGACGTTCGTTGTGGGAAGAAGCTCTCATGCGCTCGCACAGACGCAGGCCGCGCGCTGGGCCTGCCAGAAGGGCAGATGCTCTGTCTGGTGGGGCAAGACAGGCTTTTTGCGATTGCACGCCGCGTTCAAAAG
>CAKUKJ010000322.1 GCA_934662525.1 uncultured Coriobacteriales bacterium
ACCAAGCGCCTGACGGCAACGGCTGTGACACTTCTGCTGACGGGCTCCATCGTGGGCCTCTTAGCGCCGGTGTTCCCGGTACTTCTCCTTGCGCGCGTCATCCAGGCACTCGGAACGGGCATGATGGTGCCCATTTGCATGAACGCCACGCTTGCTGCCGCACCGCGCAATAAGATGGGCACCTACATGGGACTCGTCAGCGCCATGACGACCCTGGGGCCGGCGTTCGGTCCCATCGTGGCAGGCCTAGTGCTGTCGGCCTCAACCTGGCATATGCTTTTTGCGTTGTTTGCCGTTCTCGTCGCGATAGCCCTCGTCGCCGTCATTGCGGCACTGCCTGACTTGGGCCAGCTCGGCAACCCCAAACTCGACGTGCCCTCGACCTGCCTCATAAGCCTGGCGCTCATCGGCCTGCTTTACGGCCTGTCCACCGTGTTTGCGGGCAACCGGGCGATTGCAGTCGCGTGCATGCTCGTGGGCTTGGTCGCACTCGTGGCATTCCTGCTTCGCCAGCGGCGCATCCCCGAGCCTCTCATCGACCTGCGCCCCTTCGGGTGCGCCGGTTTCAATGTGGGCGTTCTGTTGGTTATCGTGGGACTCATGACGGTCTTCTCGATGAACATCATCCTCCCACTGCTCATGCAGAGCGCCCTCGGCCTCGATGCGCTTGGCGCGGCGCTCACCCTGCTGCCGGCATGCGTTTTGTCGTGCGTGCTCGCCCCCATCGCTGGCAAGGTGTACGACCGTTTCGGCATTCGAGTCATGGCGGTTGCAGGTACTTTGCTGTTGGCTTGCTTCACGTTCGGCCTCTCCCGGCTCGGTTCGTCGGCAACTTCGTTTTCCATCGTGTGCCTCTACGCACCCGTCATCATCGGCGCCTCGGTCATCATCGGCCCCGGTCAGTCGTTTGCCCTTTCTCGTTTGAAGCCCGAGCTGTATCCCCACGGCGTCACCATTGTGAGCACGTCCTTCCAAATCGCGGGCTGTGTGGGATCATCGCTTTTTGTGGGGGTGCTGTCAGGCGTGCAGGCGGCTCGCACAGCTGAGGTCGGCGCTCTTGAGGCGACGGTCGAGGGGTTCTCTGCAGCGGCCATGGTTGCCTGCGGGATTGGCATCGTCGGCGTGATTTTGGCGATTGTCTCGGCAGCCATCGAGGTCCGCGCGAAAAGTGAGGGTGAGGCTCCTGCGGCTTCCCAGGCGCAGGCGAGTGAATCGGCAGAGGCCGCGACGACGCTTGGCTCCATCGAAGACGTCATGATGACCGAGGTGTATAGCGTCACCGATACTGCGAACGCGTTCGATGCCCTTGAATGCATGGTGCTCAACCGCACAAGCGGAATCCCCGTGCTCCATGCCGACGGGTCGCTGGCCGGTTTCGTTGTGGACGGCGACGTCTTGCGCACGCTTACTGGCGGCGAAACGCAGAAGGTGGGCTTCTCCTACATCCTGGCGCTTTGGCAGATGCGCGGTACCCTCGACTCCCGCATCGCAGACCTGCGTGACGTGCCCGTGTTGGAAATTGCCACGCGCAAGGTGGTGTCGGTCGAGCGCAGCGCGGGGATCGAACGTGCCTGTGAGCTGCTCGCCGACCCGCGCATCAAGAAAATTCCCGTCACCGAGCATGGCAACGTTGTGGGCATGCTCGGTCGCAGCGACCTGCTGCGCCATATGCTGACTGGGGCGTCCGGCCAAATCGGAGAGTAGACAGGGCGGCGGGCCCGATAAATTCGGGCCCGCTTTTCCAACCCGCAACAAATGCGTTGCGCCTCAAGTCGAAAAAGCTGCTTTTCTTTATCCCCGCTGCATGTTTAGATGGGCGGCGTAGGCGCGAGGGGAAAGGGACCCGTCGCGCCGGATAGGGGACGAGAAAGGGAGTTGAATATGGGTGTTTCACCAAGCGTTTCAAGGCGCGGCTTTGTGGCGGGCGCGGCGGTAGGGGCTGCGGGATTGGGCATGGCGAGCGTTGCCGGCACCGCCCATGCAGAGCAAATGAGCTTGCAGTCTGACAATGCACAGCTTTCAGACGTCGACGGGCAGGCAATCAACCCGCAGGACTATTCCTACACCACCAACTCCATCACCGACTTCACCAAAACGCAGCTCTTCTCCGATTGGAGGCTCGGTCCCATCGAGCTGCACCATCGCATGGTGAAGTCTGCGGCCTTCCAGCTTGCGTTCTTCAACGGCAACCCCGACGAGTACTTCGCCTACTACGAGCGCATGGCCAAGGGCGGCGTCGAGATGATTTGGATCGAGGACTTCGCCAACTTCTGGGACATGACGGCAAGCCCCCTCAAGCAGGACTACGATGCATACGACGTGAAGGGGCTCGTGGCGGCGCTCCATGCCGACGGCGCCCATGTGGGCTACCAGTTCGACACCATGGGCGCGCCCATCGGCCCGCTCGACTATACCGAGCCTTTTATCGGCGACTATTCCACCGAGGAAATTCAATCCTGGCAGCAGGTCGTCATCGACCTGGCCAAACGCCTGCAAGCCGACGGCTTCGACGCCATCGAGCTCAACATGGCGGCCAACAACATGGGTCAGTCGTTTTTGTCGCGCACACGCAACAACCGCGACGACGAATACGGCCCCCAGAGCCTGGAGAACCGCACCCGCTGGGCGGTGGAGACCATTCGCGGCATCAAGGAGGCGTGCGGCCCAGACTTCGTGGTACAGGCGCTCATCAATGCCATCGAGAGCAACGACAAGGACCTGGGCAACGACGGCGACTTCACCTCGATCGAGGAGGCCAAGGCCATCGCCAAGATTCTTGAGGAGGCCGGCGCCGACTCATTGCACGTGCGCATAGGGCCCGCGTTCACCCATATCGCGCAGTTTGCGGGCGACCTGTATTTCTGCGCCAACGGCCTTGAGGGCATGAACTCCCACTCAGGGCGTTACGATTTCAAAAAGCATTGGCAGGGCCTGCTGCGCGGCGAGCACTCCGGCTGCGGGCTGGGAATCGATATGGCGGCCGAGATCAAGAGCGCCGTCTCCATCCCCGTGGGCGCGGCCACCTATATGGACCCGGCACAGGCGCCCGATTATTTCGAGGCCGCGCTTGAGGACGGCAAGCTCGACTTCTTCGTGATGAACCGCCCCTTGTGCGTGGACCCCGAGTATGTGAACAAGCTGCGCGAGGGCCGCATCGACGAGATAGCCCCGTGCACACGCTGCCTGCACTGCTTCTATGACGTGGACCACAGGGGGACCGTGCCTTTTGAGCATTGCCGCGTGAACGCCGCAAACTGGCGCGCCTACGGCCCCACGATGCCCGAAGGCTTTGAGCCTGCTCCTGCCGAGACGCCCAAGACCGTCATGGTCGTCGGCGGTGGCCCCGCCGGCATGGAGGCCGCCCGTGTCGCAGCCCAGCGCGGCCACAGCGTGACGCTCTACGAGAAGGCCGACTCCCTGGGCGGCACGCTGCCGGGCCTGAACGACAGCGGCTTCTCGCGGCGCTTGCCGCGCCTGCCCTTCGGCCTCTC
>CAKUKJ010000323.1 GCA_934662525.1 uncultured Coriobacteriales bacterium
GCCCACGCGCTGCTGCTGCCCGCCCGACATCTGGTTGGGAAAGTGGTCGGCCCGGCCGCCCAGGCCAACCCGTGCGAGCATCTTGCGGGCGATGGCCTCGCGCTTGCGGCGCGGCATGCCGCGAAAGGCGAGCGGCAGCGCCACGTTTTCCGTCGCGGTGAGCGCTGGCAGCAGGTTGTATGCCTGGAAGATGAAGCCCAGGTGCTTCTGGCGGAAGCTGGCGAGCTCGTTTTCGCTCATGTGCGAGACGGGGGCGCCCCCTATGTATACGCAGCCGCGCGTGGGCTTCTCCAACCCCGCCAGCTGGTTGAGCAACGTGGACTTGCCTGAGCCGGAGGTGCCGAAGATGCAGCAGATCTCGCCCTCCATGATATCGAGGTCGATTCGCTTGAGCGCCACGACGGTGTCGTCTGCCAGCCTGTATTCCTTGCGAAGCCCACGTACCTGGATGACAGGGCGCGGGCTGCGCGGGGTTTCAGGAGAGGAAGCCGCGTGCTCGTTGCATGCCGTCTGCTCGTCTTCTGGCGGCACATGCCCTTGCGAGTGTTCTTGAGCGGTCTCCATCTTCACCCCCATCGCTGGCCCATGCCCTGCGGCGTGCAGGGCTGTCTTGCAATGCGGCCAATTATAGGGATACCGCCTGTCTCTTTCGGCCGTAACTTCTATTACCTAACGGTCACTTTTGTACGGGTGGAACAAACCGCGAGCTAAGACCCCATGGCAAAAATATGCCCCACCTGTTGTGCATGGAGGCGGGGTGGGGATGGCAAGAAAAAAAGTTCTACTCAGGGCCCGTCGTTGCCTGGTTGTTGAGGCTGCGAGGGAGGATGCTGGAGCCTGACAGGCGATTCGAGCCGTTTGGCTGCTTTCAATTTCTCATGGCCGTCTATCCTATTTTGATATGCTAACGGAAGCGAAGCCCGTTTCACTTCCGTTAGCATGGATCAACGGAAGCGAAACGGGCTTTGGTTTTGCTTGCTTATCGCTGGGCAAGAGAGGCTGCCGGGAGCAAACGCATCAGCGCTTGTTGCGCCTGCGTTCGACAAACAGCCAGATTGCGGCAACCAAGGCAACGACAAATGCCGCAAAGGCCAGATAGTACGCGATTCCCCAGCCGTAGTTGTCGCTTGGGACAACGCCGCGGCTCGTGTAGTCGGCGGTCTGAAGCATGAAAGCGCCAAAGGCGATGATTCCGAAGGCAATTGCAACAATCGGCCGACGCTTGGCAAAGCAAAGCGCCATCACCAATGAGCAAGCGCCCATCGTAGCCACAAGACCGATATAGAGGGCACCGGGCTCTTTGATGTGCCCCGTCGAGCCTAAGGCCGAATAGACACGTGCGAAATCCACCAATGACATGCTTGCCATCTGGTCGGCGGTCATATCGAGGCCTTCTATAGCCGATTGCCCGGAGTAGGCCATAAAAAAGGTCTCTCCGCTGGATGTTGCTACCGCATACGGCAAAACCAGACAGACTACCAAGAGCAAGGAACTTACGATTCCGATGACGGCGGGGAGGGGCAATTGGCTCTTTGTGCCGGTCACGTTTTCTTCTTGCATCTTATTCTCCTATAGGTACGTGAACGGCTGGAAATCGAGACGTGTAAGCAAGGCGATTTTTGCCTACTGAACTCGAGACACATAAAGGTCGATTGACTCGATGCTCTTTGTGTCAACGAGATTGTCGTACTCAACACCATTGCTGTCAGTTAAGAACGTGAAGGTGATCTGGGTGTTTGGTTCATAGCTCTGACCGGTTACGACGTACTCGGACAAAGACTCCTCATCTGTCGGGTCGATGAAGCTACCGTCGTCGGGGAACAGCACCAGCTCTATGTAGCCTCCGCCATATGCGTCCATCCTGTCGCTGCCTAATGACGTGTAGCCGCACGAACGCAGGTTGCGACCGACATAATCTCGTACATAGCAGGTGTACTTGTCGGGAGACGGTTCAATCGGCGTCATGCAAACGGCCTCGCCGGGTTCCTCGTCTACCTTGCACACGGCCAGGACGATCTCTTCTTGAGATTGGAAACTCACAAGGTTGTTGTAC
Organism: uncultured Coriobacteriales bacterium; assembly: GCA_934662525.1. Lineage (GTDB taxonomy): Bacteria > Actinomycetota > Coriobacteriia > Coriobacteriales > UMGS124 > UMGS124. Next base: position 2,054 of record CAKUKJ010000323.1, read on the forward strand.
TCTTCTCCCTTGGAGTCGGTTTCGAAAGCGAGCTTTATCTCGGTGTTTGGTTCCAGGTTCTGGGCGAAGACCTTGTACCCTTTGAGCGCCTCCTCATCTGCGATGTCAACATATGTGCCGTCGGTTGTGACGAAAATGACCTTGAGTAGGCCTGCGCCATATTTTTCCATCCGATTGCCGCCGAGCGAGGTATATCCGATCGACGCCGCATTCAGACCTACGTAGTCCTTGATGTACCAGGTGTATTTGTCTGGTGACGGTGTGATTGAAACGCGTTCGCGCTTGGTTGGCTCCTCCTCATCAGAAGCGAAAGCTGTCATGGGGGCTGCGATTGAGAGCGCGGCTGCTCCCATCAAGCCCATGAACGAACGGCGTGACACGGTTGTCTTCATTGCCAATCTCCTTCCGAATGCCAAACGGACAAAGAGATGGTAGGAAAACGCGGAGGTCATTACCTCAGTTGCCAACTGAGTTATTTGCGCCCGCTCTCATCAAAACGCCCCATGAGCTCTTTTGCCGAGTGCACGCCCGCCTTGGAGTAGATTGCGCAGATGCGGTCCTTGATCGTCCAGGCGCTGAGGTTTAGCTGCGGGATGTTGGTGACAACCAAGCCCGGTGCGCTCTACACGACCGCACGCAGCAGTCTCCCTGCCACTCGCTGATTGTCAGAAGCCTGCCCGTTCATTTTATGGCCTTCCTTTCAAGCGACTCCGCGTCATGTCGAGTCAAGGTTGTGCTCTGAACCAGGCGGTACGTGTGCTCCATCAGGCAGTTGCGCCTGCAGAACCGTAGTCCATGCAACAGCCGTTACCGCAGGCCTTATCATTTTGGATGGCCACCGATGCCACTTTTGCTCAGCGAAGCTCGCGGTATGCACTGGGTTGCGTTGCACTCGACATTCGCGCAGAACGCCTCGCTCGCTTCACAAAAGCGTTTACAAATATGGCGAGTCCCGTTGACCTGAACCGGAAATTGTCCCCAGAGCCATTAAGCAATGAAGTAAGCCGCGTTAAAGCTCGACGTCCGCAGGCGCGGGATGCTCAGCCAAGAACCGCTCGACGGCCGTTCTTCCGTCGGAGGCGAACAGGCTCCCGTGGGCCTCGGGGCATAACGCACAGAACAGCTCGGCGATGGCCGCGTCGATGGCCCTGGGCGGGTAACCGCCCTTGCCGGGGTTGAAGAGCCGCTCGTTGTGCGCCACGCGGTTGCGCAGCTTGTTTATCGCCTCGAGCTTGCGGTTCAGCTCGGCGCGGTCGGTGCCGTCGGGCCAGGCAGCATGCAGGTACGGGATCCACAGGTCGCGCTCCCTGCTTCGGTCGGTCATGTGCGCCCAGAAGCCCAGCATGAGGCCGGCGATTACCTGGTCCGGGTTGGAGGGGTCGTGCGCGCGGCTGCGGGCGTCCTCGACGGCGCGGCGGTTCACGAGGTTCACGT
>CAKUKJ010000324.1 GCA_934662525.1 uncultured Coriobacteriales bacterium
GTCGAGATGTTCGTGGGCGTGGGCGCCTCGCGCGTGCGCGACCTGTTTGCCAAGGCCAAGGAGCAGGCGCCCTCCATCATCTTCATCGACGAGATCGACGCCGTGGGCCGTCAGCGCGGAACCGGCGTGGGCGGCGGTCACGACGAGCGCGAGCAGACGCTCAACCAGCTGCTCGTCGAGATGGACGGCTTCGAGGAGCACCAGAGCGTCATCCTCATGGCGGCCACGAACCGCCCCGACGTGCTCGACCCCGCGCTTCTGCGCCCGGGCCGCTTCGACCGCCAGGTCACGGTGGACCGCCCCGACGTGCGCGGCCGCGAGGCCATCCTCAAGATCCACGCGCGCAACAAGCCCCTGTCCACCGACGTGGACCTGGCGCATGTGGCGCAGCTCACGCCCGGTTTCTCCGGCGCCGACCTGGGCAACCTCATGAACGAGAGCGCGCTTCTCGCCGCGCGCCGCAATCACGAGCGCATCGGCATGGACGAGATCACCGAGTCCATGGAGCGCTGCATCGCCGGTCCCGCGCGCAAGAGCCGCGTCATGACCGAGGGCGAGCGCACGACCATCGCGTTCCACGAGTCGGGCCACGCCCTTGTGGGTCACAAGCTCAAGTACGCCGACCCGGTGAAGAAGATCACGATCATGCCGCGCGGCCAGGCGCTGGGCTACACGCTGTCCATGCCCGACGAGGACCACTTCCTCCAGACGCGCAACTCCATGCTTGACACGCTGGCCATGATGCTGGGCGGCCGCACGGCAGAGGAGCTGTTCTGCGACGACATCACGACCGGCGCGTCCAACGACATCGAGCGCGCCACGAAGCTCGCCCGCAGCATGGTCGTGAGCTACGGCATGTGCGAGGAGCTTGGCCCGCAGATGTACGGCGAGCCCAACCACGAGGTCTTCCTGGGCCGCGACATCGCCACACAGGGCAACTACTCGCCGGAGACGGCGCATCGCATCGACCTTGAGGTCTCGCGCCTCATCAAGGAGGCCCACGAGCGCGCCCGCAAGATCCTCTCAGAGAATGGGGAGCAGATGCACACGATGGCCCGCGTGCTGCTTGAGCGCGAGACGGTGGACGGCGATGCCTGCCAGGCCCTGCTCAACAACACCTGGGACGAGTATCTGGCGGGCGAGGGCGACCGCAAGGCCCAGATCGCCGCAGCCGACGCCGCCAAGACCGCCGAGGAGCGTGCCGCCAAGGAGGCCGAGGGTCAGCTGCCCGAGGCTGAGTCGGTTGTGAAAGTCGAGTCCTGCGACGCCGAGGTCCGCACGAACAAGGACGGCTCCACCACGGTCGTCTACGACGGGCACGCTGAGACGCTGCCGCCGGTGGAGGGCGCGAGGCCGGAGGGCGACAAGCCTGTCGAGCCCTCTGAGGAGAAGAAGGGCGAGTAAGTCTCGCCTTGCACGTGAGGGTTACAAAGAAGGGCGGCTTGCCATCCGACAAGTCGCCCTTTTTCATGCGCGGACTTATGTGCGCGAGTTCGTATGCAGCGCCGGTTTACCCCAGCAGCACGCTGACGAGCCAGGCGAGGGCCACGAGGACGGTGCCCATGCTTGTGGGGGCCATGAGGCGGTCGAACTTTTCAGGGTCGGGGATAGACCACAGGGCCCCGACGACGCGACCCCACCCGACGAACGACACAGCGGTCAAGAAGTACGAGATGAAGTTGTTGATGCCCAGCATCGCAAGGCTCGCAATAAAGAGCACGGCGCCGCCCGCGAGCAGGGCCGTCTCGTAGATGCGCATCTTGGGGTCGCCGAGCATGTTGGCGACGGTGCGCTTGCCCTTTGCGGCGTCGCGCATGGCGTCGCGCATGTTGTTCACGTTCATCACGGCCATGACGGGCAGGCCCAGCGCAATGCCCGCAACCAGGCTCACCCATGTAAATTCATGCAGGTAGAGGAAGCTGCCGCCCACCACAGCCACGATGCCGAAGAACACGAAGCTCATCATGTCGCCCAGGCCGATGTAGCCATACGGGTGCTTGCCCATCGTATAGAGGATGGCGGCCGCGATGGAGGCCACGCCCAGCACCACGAAGACCGCGATGGCCGCCCAGCCCGAGCCTGTCATGGCGGGCCCGCTCGCGAAGGCGACGAGGATGAGCGCGACCCCTATGATGAACGTGGCCGCGCAGGTGCCGATGAGCGCGCGTTTCATCTGGGGCATCGTGATGACGCCGCGCTGAAGCCCGCGCTTGGGCCCCACGCGCGTCTCGTCGTCAAGCCCGTGCGACAAGTCGCCGTAGTCGTCGGCGAAGTTGGCAATGACCTGCAGCAACATGCTTGTCACGAACATGAGCGCGAACACCTCAAGGCGGAATTGACCGGCCGCGGCCGCGATGCCGACGGCGATGACCGAGCCCGCCGCCGCCAGGGGCAGCGTGCGGGGCCTGGTCGCCTCAATCCAGGCGGCGCGCACCTCTTTTGCGCCGTGCGCCGGCGCTGCGGTCTCTTCGCTCATGATGTGCTCCTCAGTTTTAGGTGTTTCACTATATATAGTGTGTAAGTATGACTGCCTGGCGAGCCGGCGGTATGGAGAAAGCCTGCCGCTTGCCGATGGGGCGGCCGCCTGCGCCTTTTGCGCGTTGCCGCCTTACGGAGGCAAGAATTCCCAGTACAGGGCCCCATTCCGCCAGCGGCGGCCGTTTTTTGGGCGCAAGGCCTTGACTGCTTGACCTGCCGTTTCACAAAAAACCATAGATATAGTCGAATAAAGGACTACAAACACAACATGATGTGGTGAGCATTCTTGTCCGCCAGAAAGGCTATCATGGGTCACCGCAATCGAGAGACGAAAGGTCGGTGCCACCCCATGAAGATTCTGAAGCGCAACGGGTCTGAAGAGACGTTCGACGTAACCAAGATCGTGAACGCCATCGCCAAGGCGAACAAGGTCGTCGACGAAGACCACCAGCTGCCGGCCTTCATGGTGCGTCGCATCGCCGACAAGGTGGAGGACGCCTGCTCCACATGCGGCCACACCGTGTCGGTCGAGGAAGTGCAGGACATGGTGGAGAACCAGATTATGGCCGCCGAGGCCTACGAGGTCGCCCGCCACTACATCACCTACCGCTACGTGCAGAACATCAAGCGCACGCGCAACACCACCGATGACAAGATCCTGTCCCTCATCGAGTGCAACAACGAGGAGGTCATGCAGGAGAACTCCAACAAGAACCCTACCGTGAACTCCGTGCAGCGCGACTATATGGCCGGCGAGGTCTCCAAGGACCTTACCCGCCGCATGCTGCTGCCCGAGGACGTGGTGAAGGCTCACGAGGAGGGCATCATCCACTTCCATGACGCGGACTACTTCGCCCAGCACATGCACAACTGCGACCTGGTGAACCTGGAGGACATGCTGCAGAACGGCACGGTCATCTCCGGCACCCTCATCGAGCGCCCGCACAGCTTCTCCACCGCATGCAACATCGCCACGCAGATCATCGCCCAGGTTGCCTCCAGCC
>CAKUKJ010000325.1 GCA_934662525.1 uncultured Coriobacteriales bacterium
ACGACCATAGCCGCTCCGACACCATCCCCGCCATTGACGTGCGCTGCCGCACCGCCAGCGTGGGCCACGAGGCCACCATCGGCCGCATCTCCGACGACACGGTGACCTACCTCATGTCGCGCGGCTGCACCGAGAGTGAGGCCCGCACCATGGTGGTCAACGGCTTTGCGAACCCCATCTCGAAGGAGCTGCCGCTTGAGTACGCCGTCGAGATGAACAACCTGATCAAGCTCGAGATGGAAGGCGCGGTGGGCTAACGTGGAGAAGCTGAACACGCAGGTTCTGAAGCAGGTGAACGAGCTTCCCACTCCCACCTGGAACCACCTGGAGATCAACGGCATCGACATCGAGGTGCCCGTGATTGCCGATGCCGAGGCTGCCGAGGCGGAGCTTGCGGCCGAGGCCGAGGGCCGCTTTGCGGGCGCTGCCTGCAAGCCCCCCGTGGGCGGCGCAGGGCAAGAGGCCCAGGCGTGGCTCGAGGCTGCGGCCGGCGAGGTGTGCCGCGTGGAGGTCGCGCCCGGCGAGACGGCAGGCGAGCCCATCGTCGTCGACATGGCGCAAGTGGCCCGTGCGGCGTTTGCGCTCGACGTCGTCGTCGGCGCCGGCGCCCAGGCGTCTGTCGTGCTCGTGGGCGACGCACCGGCGTCCGAGGAGCTGGGCTCCACGAGCGGCTGGTCGGTGCGCATCGCCGTGGAGGAGGGCGCCAAGCTCGACCTCTTCTCCGTCGTGGCATGCGGAGCGCCCCAGATGCTCGACAACGTGGGCATCGTGGCGCAGGCGAACGCCGCCGTCACGGTGAAGCAGTACGTGCTCGACGCGGGCCTGTCCGCCACGGGTTTCCGCTGCGACCTCGCGGGCGACGGCTCGACGCTCGAGCTCGACGCGCGCTACCTGGGCCGCGGCGCCCAGACGCTTGATCTGGGCCATGTGGTGCGCCAGCTGGGCAAGCACACGCTGTGCACCATGACGTTTTCCGGCGTGCTGGCAGACGACGCCTTCAAGTCGCTGCGCGACACGATCGACCTCGTGCGCGGCTGCAAGGGCTCCAAGGGCAGCGAGAACGAGACCGTCCTTCTGGCGGGCGACGGGGTGGGCAACCAGTCGCTGCCCGTCATCCTGTGCGACGAGGACGACGTCGCCGGCAACCACGGCGCCACGGTGGGCGAGATCAGCCCCGAGCAGCGTGCTTACCTGGTGTCGCGCGGCCTGGCCCCGGAGGACATCCCCGCCCTCGTCATGGAGTCCACCTTTGCCGCTGCCTTCCAGGACGCCCCGGTGCCGCAGGCGACGGCCTGCGTGCGCGCTGCCGCCGAGCGCGTGCTGGGCGCCGACGTCGTGGCCGACATGCTGGCCGAGTAGCATCGAACGACCCATCCCGCCCGCCTGGGCCTAGGCCGCACGCTCGCACATTGCGGGCCGGCGCGCAAAAGCCTGGGCGGGCTCTTCTTCTATGGAGGGAAGCTTCCATGGCACGTCTGTATTCCATCGACGCCACCGAAGAGGCAAACCTGGGCATAGCGGGGTGCGCAAGCGCCGCCGCCGGCTCGCCCGACGTGGCCGACATCGCAAAGAACCCCTTCCGCGCGGAGTTCGCCCTGCTTGCGAACTCGCCCGAGTTCGTCTACCTCGACTCGGCGGCCACCGAGCAGCGCCCGGCCTGCGTGCTCGACGCGCAGCGCCGCTTTTACGAGACGATGAACGCGAACCCCCTGCGCGGTCTGTACCGCCTCTCCATCGAGGCCACCGAGGCCATCGCCAAGGCGCGCGCCCATGTGGCCCGCTTCATCGGCGCCCCCGAGGCCGACGAGGTCGTGTTCGTGCGCAACGCCTCCGAGGCGCTCAACCTCGCCGCAAAGGGCCTGGCGGGCATCTGCGACCTCAAGCCCGGCGACGAGGTGGTCATCTCCGTCATGGAGCACCACTCCAACCTCATCCCCTGGCAGCAGCTCTGCCGTGTCACGGGCGCGACGCTTGTGTACCTGCGCCCCGAGAAGGGCGGCGACTACGCTATCTCCCAGGAGGAGATCGAGGCCAAGATCGGCCCGCACGCGCGCATCGTCTCCATCGGCCAGGTTTCCAACGTGCTCGGCGTGGAGAACCCCGTGCGTGCCATCGCCAAACGCGCCCACGAGATGGGCGCCTACGTGGTGGTGGACGGCGCGCAGGCCGTGCCGCACATGGCGGTTGACGTGCGCGACCTCGGTGCCGACATGTATGCCTTCTCGGCCCACAAGATCATGGGCCCGATGGGCATCGGCGTGCTGTGGGGCAAGCGCGAGATCCTGGAGGCCATGCCCCCGATGCTCCTTGGCGGCGAGATGATCGACTGGGTGAGCGAGACCGAGGCTGCCTGGGCCCCCATCCCCGAGAAGTTCGAGGCGGGCACGCAGGACGCGGCCGGCGCCTATGCGCTTGACGCCGCGCTCACCTATGTGGAGTCCATCGGCATGGACAACCTCGTGGCTCGCGAGCACGCCCTCATGTCCTATCTCGTGGCCCGCATGGAGGAGCTGCCCTACATCGAGTTCATGGGCAGCCATAACCCCGAGCGCCATCACGGCGCGTTCTCGTTCAACGTGGCGGGCATCCACCCCCATGACGTGTCGAGCCTGCTCGACGGCTACAACGTGGCCATCCGCGCGGGGCATCACTGCGCGCAGCCCCTGCTCACCTGGCTGGGCGGCATGGGCTCCTCCTGCCGTGCCTCCATCGGCGTCTACAACGACAAGCACGACATCGACCGCCTGGTAGAGAGCCTCGAGGGAGTCTGGGGGATGTTCCATGGCACCAATTAACCCGCTGTACACTCCGGCTCTCATGGAGCACAGCTCCGACCCGGACTACAAATACGAGATGGAAGACGCCACCTGCACGCACGAGGGTGTGAACCCCTCCTGCGGCGACGACCTCACGCTGTCGCTCAAGATCAACGACCAGGGCGTCATTGAGGAAGCCGCCTGGCAGGGCATAGGGTGCGCCGTCTCGCAGGCATCGGCCGACATGATGAGCGACCTGATCACGGGCATGGACGCCCATGAGGCGCGCGAGCTGTGCGAGACGTTCAAGCGCATGGCCCGCGGCGAGGAGAAGGACCCCGAGGTGCTCGAGGAGCTGGGCGACGCCGCCTGCCTGCAGAGCGTGGCGCGCATGCCCGCCCGCGTGAAGTGCGCGGAGCTCGCCTGGAGGACGCTGGGCGAGATGCTCGACGAGAGGGAGAAGTAGCGCATAAAACCTGTACGTCTACGTTGTCGAGGGGCAAAGCCCGGTGCTCAAACAGTTTCGCCGCAAAGGACGCGGCGAAAAACTGCGCCCGGGCTTTGCCCCTCGACCCGGATGTCCCACTGCTTCCCCGGCTCGGGAAAGAACAGAGAAGTGAGTTGTGCCCGCCTCGCGCTGCGCGCAAGGCGGGCACGTTTGTGCACTAGGCTTGACTGACAATCTGGTGGACAAGGTCATTCATTCTTTGCTCGTCTGCGAGGGA
>CAKUKJ010000326.1 GCA_934662525.1 uncultured Coriobacteriales bacterium
TTGTCGCCTTGCTCGGGCACCTCAAGCTCCCAGGTGCCGCCCTCGGAGGGGTCTGCGCTCATTGATTCGTAGAACGCGCTTGCCTGCGACTGGTCGCCGGGTATGTCGTATGCGAGCAGGTCGACCGTGCCCGGGCCGCTGTAGACGTTCTCCTGCACGTACTTCTCCCCGCCGCCGACAAAGCCGCCGTTGTAGGCGATTGCGCGGGGGTGCGCGGCGTCTGCGTACTCGTCGGCCGAAAGCCCCAGCTGGGCGAGGTACGCATCGAAGGAGGCGTCGTCGAGAAACGTAAGGGCCGCCTGGTACTGAACCTTGCCCTCGCCGTCGGTGTACCCATAGGCGTCGGCCCCGGCCATGGAGGCGGGCATTGCGGCGGGCAGCGTCACCATCGCGACGGCGCCTGTGCCCGTGACGCCCTTCGCATCGCACAAGCGCTGGTAAAGGTCATCGGCTTGAGAGACGTCGGTGCTGTCGTTGGAATAGCCCGAGACCGCTATGTCGAAGTCGTAATCCTCCGTCGAGACGTTGGCAAGCGTGTTGAGCGTCTGGTTGAACGCCCCCGTCGTCACAAAAAGCACGACGGCCACGGCAAGGGAGGCCGAGGCGACGCGGGCCTTTGCCGGGCCGCGCGTGGAGGTGCGCCTCGCCAACATGGCAGGCACGCCCAGGATGCGCCCGCCCAGCTCAAGGCCGGAAGGCTTCCAAGGGTTGCTCGTACAGGCCCGTGCATGGCGAAGCTGGCCATGTGGGATACGCACGTCGTTTGCGTTGCGCAGGGCCTCAACCACGCTCACGCTGGCGGCGCGGCGCGACGGCACCCAGGCGCTCAGCAGCACCACAAGAAGCCCCAGGCCCGCGCCGATGAGCAGCGACCAGGCGTCCACCGTCAGCTTGAACTCGACCCCGACGTCGACGCCTCCCAATGCGCTCGCGATCTGGCCGGAAATGGAGCCGAGCACAGCGGCGGAGCCAACGACGCCCAGGAGCAGGCCAAGCGGTATGCCGACAGCGGCAAGCGACAAGGCTTCCCAGAGCACGGAGGCGCGAATCTGCCTTTTGCTGGCGCCGACGGAGGCAAGCAGGCCGAACTGGCGGGTGCGCTCGGCCACCGAGATGGCGAACGCGTTGAAGATGAGCGAGGCCGACGCCACGACGATGATGACGCAGATGATGGCCGCGAGCCGGTAGACCGTGCCCCAAATCGCGCGGTCGCTTGTCATGAGCATGTAGCGCATGAGCGACTCGTGGAAGGTGATGGGCGCGTCGGACCCAAAGAAGGACTGCATGAGCTGCTCGAGCCCCTCGCGCGTGTCGATGCCCTGCGTGGCGAGGTAGACGGAGTGCTCGCCGGGCTGGCCCAAGGCCGAGGTCGCCGTGACGAGGTCGGCGTCGGCGTAGGTGAAGGCGGGCATGAACGCCGGGACGGTGGCCGCGAGGGCGCCGCCCTGGCCCGGGCCCGCCACCCTGCCGTCGTCGTAGAGATAGGCGGTCGACGTGGACCAGGTGAGCGAGGTGCCCCGGTCGAAGAAGCCCACGACCGTGTAGCTCGCCTCAACGCCAGAGCCCTTGAGCAGCTCCCCCGTGTCGGCCATGCCGGCGTCGGGGTCGATGAAGTCGCCCGAGCCGTCGGAGGCCTGGCGCAGGGCAAGCTCGCCGGAGACGGTGCTGCCCAGCTCGCAAGGCTCGTCGGTAAGCTCGGTCGTGCCCTTGTAGCTGCTGTCGAGCACGATCTCGTGCGAGTTGCGCGGCAGGTGCCCCTCGGAAAGCGCCATGGCGCAAAGCTGGGCCAGGTCGTCGTCGACGGCCTCCACCCTGAGCTGCCATGCCACGGCGTCGGATGCGTCTTCCTTTTCGGGCTGGTAGGAGGCTATCTGCCCCACGTATGTCAAGTCGGTGAGCGCGGAGACGCGCGAGTCCGCGCGCGCTGCGGCGATCGCGTCCTCGTCGGTGGTCATCGTGGATGCGAGCCATGCACCGTCGTAGGCGATCTCGGAGTCGCGCATATAGGAGAAGAGGCTGCCCACGGAGAGCATCACGGCCGTGAGCAGGGCGCACGACAGGGCGATGCCGATGGCGGTGACGATGGAGCGGGCCCGGTTCTTCGCAAGGTTGCGCAGCGTGAACGAGCGGATGACGTGGGGGTGGATGCGCCCGGCGGCCTCGGGGGGCGCACCCGCGCTGCCGGCCTCGCCGCCGGAGCCGCCTGCGCCCACTGCCTGCTTGCCGTCGGCCACCATTAGCGGATCGCCTCGTCGCGCACGATGCGGCCGTCTTCCACGGCCACGATGCGGTCGGCGGTGAGCGCGATGGACTCGTCATGCGTGATGACCACGAGCGTCTGCTTGAGACGGGTGTTGGCGTCGCGCAGGATGGTCATGATCTCGGCCGAGGTATGCGAGTCGAGGTTGCCGGTGGGCTCGTCGGCAAGCAAGACGGCAGGGGAGTTCATGAGGGCGCGCCCGATGGCAACGCGCTGCTGCTGGCCGCCGGAAAGCTGGTTGGGCAGGTGATCCTCGCGACCTTCCAAGCCGAGCGTCTTCACGAGCTCGTGCAGGCGCGCCTCGTTGACGGGGCGGCCGTCGAGCGCCACCGGCAGCGTGATGTTCTCAAGCACCGTGAGGGTGGGGATGAGGTTGAAAAACTGGTAGACGATGCCCACCTCGCGGCGGCGCAGCACGGCCAGCTGGTCGTCGTTGCGCGAGTACACGTCGTTGCCGGCCAAAAAGACGCTGCCCGAGGTGGGGCGGTCCACGCCGCCCATCAGGTGCAACAGCGTCGACTTGCCCGAGCCCGACGAGCCCACGATGGCGAGGAACTGCCCCTCGGGCACGTTCAGGCTCACGTCGTCGAGCGCGCGGGTGGCGTTGGCCCCCTTGCCATAGACCTTCGTCAAGTGTTGGATGTTCAAAATGTCCATGCAAATCCCCTTCGTCTCTTGAAAGAACATGGCATCCAACACCATGACAGGTCGCGCTTGCAGGGGCGTGACCCGCACGTGACGCGTTTGTCACATGTGACGCAAGTCCCCCTTATACCACCACACTGGGAAACGTGAAGTCGAAGCGGGCGCCGCCGCCTGGGGAGTTGCTTGCCCGCAGGGTGCCTCCCTGGGCCGCCATGAGCGACTGCGCAAGCGCCAAGCCTATGCCGAACCCCTGGGCGCGCGGGCCGTCATCTGCGGCACCCGCGGCATCGCGGCCTCGATAAAACCGCTCAAACACGTGCGGCAGGTCCTCGGCCGCGATGCCGGGGCCCGAATCGGTCACGCGGATGCGGCAGGCGAGCGCGTCCTGGCTCACCTCCACGCGAATCACGCCGCCGTCAGGCGTGTGCTCCATGCAGTTTTTGAGCACGTTCTCCAAAGCCTCGGCCGACCAGGCCGTGTCGCACGCCGCGTTCCGCACGATCACGTGGGGCGTGATCCCGTTCGCGGCGCTGGCCGGCGGCGTCGTGGTGGAGGCGCTCACGCC
>CAKUKJ010000327.1 GCA_934662525.1 uncultured Coriobacteriales bacterium
TGGTGGAGGCGCGGAGAATCGAACTCCGGTCCATGGCCAAACCCTGGGCGGTATCTCCAAGCTCAGATTCCGTTTGAGTCTCGACTCGCGGCCGCACGGCGTCAGGCAGCCTTGAGTCCAGTCCGTTCAGTCTTAGCGCGGGCCATACAGACTACGTTCCCGCGAGCATTCCCCTAAAATGGCGTCGCACCGGGGCCGGGGACAAGCACCGGATTGACGTCGCTGACTAATTAAGCAGCGAGGGCATAGCTAGAACGATTGTCATTTATTTTGACAAGTACCCCTGTTTTGCGAGGTGAGGAGACCTCGGCTTGCTGCCCCCCTCAGAATGACCATGTCGAAACCAGTCGCCCCCATAAAGAGGTGCGAAGCGTTCCACCTTGTCAGAGTGCCGCGCGAAGCTTGTGATAAAGCGACCGCGTAGAAATGCGATACTACCCCGCAGGGCGCCACATGTCAAACCTCGCAGGGCCGCGCACGCCCACATTTGGGGTACACTGCACCGAAACGACGTTTGACCCACTCCAGGAGGTCATCATGAGAAACGACATCGCGCTCGTCCTCGAGGGCGGCGGCTTTCGCGGCATATTCACCGCCGGCGTGCTCGACATCTTCATGGAGCGCGGCCTTGCCGGCTTTGCAAGCGCCTGGGGCGTCTCGGCCGGCGCGCTCATGGCGACGAACTACCTGTCGGGCCAAATCGGCCGCAGCTGCCGCGTCAACCTGGCGTTTCGCGACGACAAGCGCTATATGAGCACCTACCAGCTTGCCAAGACGGGCAACATCGTGGGCACGACGTTCTTGTACAACGAGGTACAGAACGACCTCGACCCGTTCGATTACAAGGCGTTTAACGCCAACCCCACGCGCATGTACGCCGTGGTCTCAGACGTCATGTTCGGCAGGCCCGAGTATGTGCACATAGCGAGCCTGCCCGAGCAGATCGACTACGTGCGCGCCTCGGCGAGCCTGCCTGTGGTGTCGCGCATGGTCGACATCGAGGGGCGTCTCTTCCTTGACGGCGGCACGACCGACTCGGTGCCCCTCGCACGCGCCTTGGAGGAACCCGACTCGCGCAAGGCCGTCGTCGTGCTCACCCAGGAGCGCTCCTACAAGAAGGGCAAGGTGCCGCTTCTGCCGGCAGCCAAGCAGCTCTACGGCGACTACCCCTACTACCTGAAGGTGATCGAGACGCGCCCTGAGCGCTACAACGAACAGCGCGAGTACATCTGGGAGCAGGAGAGGGCCGGCAACGCCTTCGTGCTGGCGCCGGCACGCCCGGTGTCGGTCGCCAACATGGAGCACGACGGCGCGAAGCTCCTCGACCTCTACCTGCAAGGACGTACCGCCGCCACCGAGCGCTGGGACGAGCTGCAAAAGTTCCTCAACGAGTAGCTAGCGGATGCGCTCTTTCATGGCACGCTGAATCTCGCGATTGAGATCTCGCTTGGCCATGTCGGCCCTCTTGTCATAGAGCTTCTTACCGCGGGCCAGGCCGATCTGCACCTTCACGCGGTTGTTCTCGTCGAAGTACATGCGCGTGGCCACGATGGCGCACCCCTGCTGCTGGACCTTCGAGGTCAGGTAGTGAATCTCCTTCTTGTGCAGCAGCAGCTTGCGTTTGCGGTCGGGGTCGGTGTTGAAGATGGACCCGTTTGAGAACGGCAGGATATGCACGCCGTGCAGCCACGCCTCGCCGCCTCGGATGAGCACGAAGGCGTCGGTGATCTGACAGTTGCGCTCGCGCAGGCTGCGCACCTCCGTGCCCGTGAGCACGAGCCCCGCCTCGAACGTCTCGTCGATGAAGTACTCGTGGGCGGCGGTGCGGTTCTTTGCGATCTCCTTGGGCTCGCGGCGCTTGCCCTGCTGTTGGAATGCCGGCTTGGGCGACATGGCGGGCCTCCCCTACTCCTGCTCGCGCACGAGCTGCTTCAAAGCGCGCGTGTTCTCTTGGCCCACGAGGTCGATGACGACCCAGGTGAGCTGCTGGGCGGCCTCGTCGTCGCCCTGCTCCATATAGATGTCGCTCAGCAGCAGCGCGCAGATGACGACCTCGACGTTGGCTCCGTCGGGCAGGCCCTGGGCGTCGAGCAGGCTCTGCGTAAGCTCGTCTGCCTGCTTGCGCGGGTCGCACTGGTGCTCGTCGGCAAGGCGGTCGCACGCCTCCACCACACGCGGGTCGGCGTCGTTGAGCCTCCAGGCGCACTTGGCGCACGCTGCGGCAGTCTCCCACTCCTGGGCCGCCTCGAAGGCCTGCGAGAAGTTGAGGAAGGCACGCACAAGATGCGCCGAGCTGGACGCCCGCTCGAACACCGAGTACGACAGGCGCAGGAACTCCTCGTCGTCGCCCAGGGTGTTGAGCACGGCAGCCAAATCAAGCCTATGGGCGCAGTCCATCGGGTTCCAGCGCACGGCCTTCTTGAGCGCCTCGGCCGCAGCCTCGGGGTCGTTGAGCGCAAGCAGGCAGAACGCGTAGTCGGCATACACGCGGTCGAAAGGCGCATCCACGACGACAAGCTCGCGGGGGTCCTTCTCCACGCGCTGATAGGCAAGCTCCTCGAACTGCGAGGAGAACGAGAAGAACTGCCTTGTGTCGGTCGTCACGCACTCTTCGTCGATTGCAAGCTCTATCTGGGCGACGAGGGCTTCCAAAAGCGGGCGAGCCTCGGCGGTCTGGCCGCACGCAAGCTGGCTCTCGATGCTCTGCAGCCTCTCAAGGATGTCGGGGGCCAACGCAACCTCCCCTTTCGCTTGGATGAAATCGTTTGTCGCGCGCATACCCTACCACATATGCCCGCAGCGTTTGTGGTGCACGGAGCACGCTCAGCGCGCGGAGCCCACGAGCCCCTACGGCAGGGCGAAAACGACGCGGCCCCGGAAGACGTCGCAGGAGCGCACGCGCACCTCCACCGTCTGCCCCAGGCGATAGGCTCCCGTGCCTTCCCTGCTCACAAGCTCGTAGCGCGCCTCGTCGTAATCCCACTCGCCGCCCAGGTCGCGCGTGTGCAGGAGGCCCTGCGCCTGCGTGAGGCCGATGCGCACGAACATGCCGAACGGCTGGACCGACACGATGACGCCCTCGAAGACCTGCCCGATGAAGCCCTCCATGTATTCGGCAATCTTCACGGACTGGCTGAGCGTGGCGCATTCGGCTGCGACACGCTCCATCTTCGACGACTGCGCGCACACGCCGGGCATGAGGTAGGCAAGCTCGCGGCGCACCTTCGAGCCTGTGCGACCGACGAGCACCTGTTTGAGGATACGATGCACCATGAGGTCGGGATAGCGACGGATGGGGCTCGTGAAGTGGCAGTACGCCGCAGCGCCCAGGCCATAGTGGCCCAGGTTATCCGGCTCGTAGGTCGCGCGCTTCATCGCGCGCAGCAAAAGGCCGCTCACAAGCTCTTCGCTCGGCTTGCCCGCCACCTCGTCGAGCACCGTCTGCACCGCGTGGGGGTCGCACGCA
>CAKUKJ010000328.1 GCA_934662525.1 uncultured Coriobacteriales bacterium
GGTGGCACCCGACCTGGGAGTCGCCGACTACCACGGCGTCCCCGTGCTCGGCGTGCCGGCGGCCACGATGCCCGTATACCGCTCGCGCAGGTGGGGCCTGCCCACGCCCGCCGTGACGCGGCACCTCGCGGCGTTCTCCCCCGACATCGTGCACGTGTGGCAGCCCGACCTCGTGGGCCTCGCCGCCGTGGAGGGCTGCCGGCGGCATGGCTGGCCCCTCGTGACGTCGTACCACACGGACACGGTTGGCTACCTGGACTATTACGGCCCCTTGCGCGCAATTCGCCGCCCGGCCGTGTGGTACGAGCGCCGCCTGCACAACTCGGCACCGCTCACGCTGGTCACGAGCCGCGCCATGGCGCGCACGCTGGAGGCGCGCGGCGTGGGGCATGTCGCGGTGCTGCCGCGCGGCGTGGATTTGGAGACGCGCGACCCGAGGTATGCCAGCGCCGACATGCGGGCGTGCCTCACGAGCGGCCACCCCGAGCGGCCCCTCATAGTGTTCGTGGGACGGCTCGCCGCCGAGAAGAGCCTCGGGACCCTGGCACCCGTGGCACGGGCACACCCCGAGTGGGCGTTCGCCCTCGTAGGCGACGGCCCGGCACGGGCGGGGCTTGAGGAGGCGTTTGCGGGCACGGGCGCCACGTTCACCGGCTTCCTCTCGGGTGAGGAGCTGGCGGCGGCCTTCGCCTGCGCTGACGCGTTCGCGTTCCCGAGCACAAGTGAAACGCTCGGCCTCGTCATCCTCGAGGCACAGGCAAGCGGCGTGCCCGTGGTGGCCGCCCAGAGCCCCGCCACATCCGAGCAGCTCCGCGACGGCGCGAACGGCCTCGTGTACGACCCGGCCGATGCCGACGCGCTCGAATTGGCGCTCGCACGGCTGCTGAGCGGAAATGACGAGAGTGCCCAGCTGCGAGCCCGACTGCGCGCCGCCGGACTTGCCGAGGCGCAGGCCAACGGCTGGGACCGGGCGTCGGCGGCACTGCTCGACGCGTACGACCTGACGTTGGGCGCCTACAGCCTGGGTTGGCGTGCGCCCGAGCGCCCCGGAAGGGCGAGGGCATGACCGGCGACGTGAGGCACAAGGCTGCCGGGCACGCGGAAGACAGCGTGGACCCGCTGCCCGATGGGAGCGCGGGGGCCGGCAGATACGCGCCGGCTCGAGAGGGTACAGGGACGAACGGCTGCACCGAATCGAGCCTGGCGGCCCAAAACCGAGCAGGGCAAGCGACCGAGGACGCGTTCGGCCCCTGCGTAGGGGTGTCGCTGCTCGTTGAGGGCGGGGGCATGCGGGGCTTTTACAGCGCCGGCGTGCTGGAGTGCCTGCGCGACGAAGGCCTCACGTTCCCACTCGTCATCGGCGTGAGCTCAGGGGCGCTCAACGCGGCCGCGTTCGTGGCCGGCAAGCTCGACCTCGACTTCGCGGGGCTCACCGAGAAGTTCGGACGCTCGCCCTTTTCGCTCATAACGCCATCCGGGCTCGTGCACCCGCGCTCTGGCCTGATAAAGACCGACGCGCTTATCGACCTGTTCTGCGGCGACTGCTGGAAGGGCGTGCAGGCAAGCCCCTCGCGCCTGCTCATCCCGGCGACCGATGCCCTCACCGGCGAGCTTGCCTGGTGGGGAAACGACGACTTCGCCGCCGGGCCCCAGGCGCTGCGCGCCTGCCTGGCGGCCTCGGCGAGCATCCCCTTCGTCATGCCGCAGGCACGTGTGGGCGGGCGGGTGTACGCAGACGGCGGCATCCGCGACTCCATCCCCCTCGATCGCGCCGAGCAGGCCGGCTACACCCGGCACGTGCTTTTGCTCACGCGGCCGCGCGGGTACGTGAAGGGCCGCCAGCACCTGGAGCTCTGCCTGCGCGCATGGCTGCACCCCTACCCCGCGCTCAAGCGCGCCATGCTCGCACGGCACATCAACTACAACGCAAGCGCCCGGCGGGCCGAGCGCCTGGAAGGCGAGGGGCGCGCCTTCATGTTCCGCATGGGCGCCGACGCCCAGGTGCTCGGACGCTTCGAATACTCCCCCGCCAAGTTCGAGGCGTGTTACCAGGCAGGCTACAGGGCCGCGCAGGCCCGCATGGGTGAGTTGCGCGCATGGCTGGCGGGTGGGGAGCAGCGTCGGTAGAGGCGCGATGGGGGAGCGCTTGGGGGCGCTTGGGCGCACGTGGCCAGCCGGCCACGCGCTGCGATCTCGCGCCCCACGTCTGACCGGCCGCCCACACCCGCGGTCGCCCTCACCCCTCCCGGGGCGCCAGGCAGTAGCCGGGGCGGGCGGAAGGGTTCGCCGGGTCGGGCGGGAGCCGGCGCAGGAGCACGCCGAAGACGCGGTCAATGACACCGGAGCGCACGACGTCCTCCGGCGTGCCGCAGGCCTGCACGCGACCCTCGTCGAGGACCGCAACGCGGTCGCAAAACGAGAGCGCCAGCGGCACGTCGTGCAGCACCATGACGACGGCCGCGCCCTCGCGCGCCAGGTCGCGCGCCATGCCCATGAGGTCGAAGCAGGCGGTGGGGTCGAGATAGGTCGTGGGCTCGTCCATGAGCACGACGCGGGCTTGCTGGGCAAGGACCGCCGCCAGCAGCACGCGCTGACGCTCGCCGCCCGAGAGACGGGCCATGTCGTCATCGGCATGGGCCGCGCACCCTGCGCGTTCCATCGCTTCCCACACCACCTCGCGGTCGTGCTCGGTGGGGGCAGCGAGCGCGCCGCGATGGGGGTAGCGGCCGCACAGCACGAACTGCTCCACGCGCATGTTCGGGGCCTGCACGCCCTGGGCAAGGACCGCAACCCGCCGGGCGACCTCTTTGCGGCCCATGGAGGCGACGTCCTCCCCGCCGAGCAGCACCCGGCCCCGCGCGGGTGTGAGGGCGCGCATCACAAGCTTGACCGTCGTGGACTTGCCGCAGCCGTTGGGCCCGAGCACCGCCGCGACCTGCCCCGCAAAGAACGAGAGGCCCACGCCCTCGAGCACGCGATGCGCGCCATAGGCAAACGACACGCCGCGCAGCTCGATGGCGGGGGCAACGCCCGGCGCATCCTTCTCCTCCCTCACAGGTCCCTCCCCTTCCCGCGCACCACAAGCCACACAAAAAACGGGCCGCCCACAAACGCCATGAGGATGCCGACGGGCAGCTCGTAGGGCGCGAAGAGCGTGCGCGCCAGGATATCGCACACGCAGACGAGCCCGGCACCCGCGAACATGCTCACCGGCATGAGAAACCGCAGGTCGTTGCCTATAATGAGCCGCACGATATGCGGCACGACGAGCCCGACGAAGCCAAGCAGTCCCGCGAAGCTCACCGCGGCGCCCGCCAGA
Organism: uncultured Coriobacteriales bacterium; assembly: GCA_934662525.1. GTDB lineage: Bacteria > Actinomycetota > Coriobacteriia > Coriobacteriales > UMGS124 > UMGS124. Next base: position 3,320 of record CAKUKJ010000328.1, read on the forward strand.
AGCGCGGCCACCGCGAGCATCGCCAGGCGCACGGCCGCCACGTTCATGCCCACGCCCTGCGCCACGGCGTCGCCGGCCAGCATCACGTTGAGCGCCCGGGCGCCGAGCAAGGCCAGCACGAGACCCGCGGCGATGCATACCGC
>CAKUKJ010000329.1 GCA_934662525.1 uncultured Coriobacteriales bacterium
GCCTATGAGGAGGGCGCGAAAGTTCTCGTTTGCGAGAAGGCCCCGGAGGGCGAGGAGCCCTGCTGCACGAAGGTCTCGGGCCAGACCGTCATGGCGACCGACGATCCCGACCAGCTCTACACCTACCTCTCCCAGCTCATGGGGAAGTTCAACAACTGGGACGAGGATGCCCTGCATGCCTTCTGCCAGGGCTGTGCCGAGAACTTCGACTGGATGTGCGGCCCCATGGGCGGTGACGCGGACATCGTTTACCCCGAGACGAACCCGGCCGACATGTACGAGTGGGAGCGCATCGTGCACTATGAGTGGGCGCCCACGCAGAAGCACTGGGGTGATTGGTACGAGACCGACTCCGCGTGGGGCATCGACCATCCGGGCTATGTCTACGTCTGGCATGAGTTCCCCGAGATTCCCGAATCCATGCACTGCATGATGCTCTTCGCAACGGGAACCCGCTTCGACGCCGGTTACTACAACCTCTGCATGGAGGCCGTGAACAGCCGCGTCGACGACGACAAGATGACGGTGTGGAAGGGCTGTCCCGGCAAGCGCCTCATCACCGACGCAACCGGCGCGGTTGTTGGCTGCGTTGTGGAGAAGGATGGCCAGGAGCTGCGGATAAAGGCGAACGGCGGCGTGTGCCTGTGCACCGGCGGTTTTGAGGCCAACCCCGACATGATGTCCGACTACACCCAGATTCCCACCGTCAGCCTGCAGGGCGGCACCATGAACACGGGTGACGGCATCCTCATGGCCCAGGCCGTGGGCGCGCGCCTGTGGCACATGTCCAACGTGTCAGGTTTCATGTGGTCGTACAAGAACCCCGAGCTCACCACGTGCACTTCGCTCGCCCTCAACTGGAACCCGCGCGGCATCTTCGCAGGCCTGAGCGGCAAGCGCTTCCAGAACGAGACGGCCGCGAACCGTCACGGTCGCATCGACGTGGGAGGCCGTTGGATTTCCACGCCCATGCCCATTCCCACGTATTTCATCTGCGACGCCGACCAAATCGGCGAGCCCATCATCCCCAAGTTCTCCGATGGCAACGCCGATGAGATCGAAAGCGGCCAGATAATCGAGGGTGCCACTATCGAGGAACTTTCCCAGAAGATTCGCGATTTGGGCGAGGCCCCCGACTTCAACGCCAACGGCGAGCTTGACAACGCGCTTGAGAAGTACAACAGGCACTGCCACGCCAACGACGGGCAGGGCGAGGAGGACGACTACGGCCGCATGTGCACGGTGCCCGTGGAGACCGGCCCGTTCTATGCCGTCAAGATCGGCCCCACCATGTACAACACGCAGGGCGGTCCCCGTCGCAACGGCGAGGCCCAGGTCATCGGCGTCGATGGGCTGCCCATCGAGGGCCTGTTCGTGGGTGGCGAGATGGGCTCCGTCTTTGCCGACATGTACAACGGCGGCGGAAACCTAGGCGAGACGATGGTGTTCGGCCGCCTTGCCGGCCGCAATGCCGCCAAGCGTGCCCAGGGGGCGTTTGAGAGCGCGACCGAGCCTGTGAAGACCCACCGTGAGGTGCTTGCCGAGCAGCAGGGCGACGATGCGGCCGCCGAGTCTAGCACGTCTCTGGCCGGCGATTATGCCGACGGCACCTACGAGGGCACGGGCCAGGGTTACGGCGGCAAGATCTCCCTCTCGGTGACCGTGGAGGGCGGCCGCGTGACGGGCGTCGAGGTACTGGAGAGCTCTGAGACCGCCACCATCGGCGAGCTGGCGCTGCCCGTGTACTGCGAGGACGCGGCGACGGCCGACAACACCGACGACATCGACGTCGCATCCGGCGCCTCCAACACCCTGCGCGGCTTCAAGGCGGCCCTTGCCGACGCGTTGGCGCGGGCGTAAACGGGAGAGACGAGAGTAACCAGGCACATATAGTTGGAAATGGGGCCTCCATCTGGCTGTCATGGCCAGGTGGGGGCTTTTGTGTTTGGAAGAGGCCGACGTCTTTGGTTGACAGCTTCGGTTATCGTTATTCCAATCTGTTCAAATAATCGTATTCATTATCACAAAATGTGTTGACAAGGCCACGGGCAGTGCTATCTTGTGCAAATACCTATTGGATAGCGTGTGTTTGGGGTGTTGAGCATGGTCGCAAAGATATGCCTGGTCTTGATATTCTTCGGGGTGGCGATAGGGGTCGGCATCTATTGCCGCCGCTCCACCTCCAGCGTCGACGGCTTTGTGCTCGGCGGGCGCAACGTGGGCCCCTGGCTCAGCGCGTTCGCCTACGGCACCAGCTACTTCTCGGCGGTCGTGTTCGTGGGCTACGCCGGGCAGTTTGGCTGGAAGTACGGCATCGCGGCGTTTTGGGCAGGCATCGGCAACGCCTTGCTCGGTAGCCTGCTCGCCTGGTGGGTCATGGGTGCGCGCACGCGCGAGATGACGCACCGCCTCGACGCCAAGACGATGCCCGAGTTCTTCGGCAAGCGCTACAACTCCAAGGCCCTGCGCGTGGCCGCCGCTGCCATCATCTTCGTGTTCCTCATCCCCTACACCGCAAGCGTGTACAACGGCCTGTCGCGCCTGTTCGGCATGGCGTTCGGCCTGCCCTACGAGGTCTGCGTCATCGCGATGGCGCTCATCACCTGCGTGTATGTCGTGGTGGGCGGGTACATGGCCACGGTCGTGAACGACTTCCTCCAGGGCATCGTCATGCTTGTGGGCATCGTGGCCGTCATCGCGGCGGTGTTGGGCGACAACGGAGGCTTCATGGCCGCCATGACGAGCCTCTCGCAGGTAGGCGGCGGTACGGGCTTCCAAGGCGTGTTCGCCTCCATGTTCGGCCCCGACCCGGCCAACCTGCTCGGCGTCGTCATCCTCACCTCGCTGGGCACCTGGGGCCTGCCGCAGATGGTGCAGAAGTTCTACGCCATCAAAGACGGCCCGGCCATCAAGCAGGGTGCCATCGTGTCCACCGTCTTCGCGCTCATCGTGTCGGGCGGCTGCTACTTCCTCGGCGGCTTCGGTAGGCTGTATGGCGACACCATCGAGTACCAGGCCAACGGCACGCCCGTGTACGACTCCATCATCCCCTCGATGCTCTCCACCCTGCCCGACGTGCTCATCGGCATCGTCATCGTGCTCGTGCTCTCCGCCTCGATGTCCACGCTGGCGGGCCTCGTGATCAACTCCTCCTCCACCCTCACGCTCGACCTGCTCAAGGGCAACGTCGTGAAGAACATGGGCGAGAAGCAGCAGGTCGGCTGGATGCGCGCGTTCATCGTCGTGTTCATCGTGGTCTCCGCGGCGCTCGCGCTCTTCCAGCGTCTCCTGGTAGCAAGGAGCACGCTCGAACGCGGCGAGGCCGGCGGTGCCATCGCTGAGCGTGCCTGAGAGCACCACTCCGACGGCGCGGGGCCCGAAGTAGCGGGCCGCGCTGCGAAACAGCGGGTCGACGGCGGGCTGGGACCCGTTTTCTCGCGGTCCGCGCC
>CAKUKJ010000330.1 GCA_934662525.1 uncultured Coriobacteriales bacterium
ATGCCGTCCTGTGCGGGGGTGTTGCAGGCGGCCATGAGGCTCGTCTGCCCCGCAACCTCCACCACGCACACGCGGCACGAGGCCGCGGCGCTGCAATCCTTGAGGAAGCACAGCGTGGGGATGTGGACGCCGGCCTGCTTGGCGGCGTCGAGGATGGTTGAGCCCTGAGGCGCCTCCACGGAGATGCCGTCTATGGTGAGCTTAGGCATACTGGATCCTCCCGTCCACGAGCGTGCCGCAGCCGAAATGGTCGCACCGCAGGCAGCGCCCGCATTCCTGGGCGGCCTCCTCGGCGCTCATCGGCTCTTCCACGCCTTCGAAGTCATGCTTGCGCACGCGCGCGGGCCGCTCGGCGATGTTGACGCGGCCCTTGGGCGTGCGGTCGTTGGGCTGGGCGGCGGGGGCCTCCACGCCGCAGTCGAGCTTATGGTGGTATCCCAGGTACTCGTCGATGTTGCGTGCGGCCACCTTGCCTGCGCCGATGGCCTTGATGACGGTGGCCGGGCCCGTCTGGCAGTCGCCGCCCACAAAGACGCCGGGCATGCCGGGCACCTCGAGCTGGGGGTTCGCCGTGAAGGCACCGCGCTGCGCCGGCATGCCGAACTCCTCGAACGGCGCGCTCACGATGTCTTGTCCCACGGCGATGAGGACGACGTCGGCCGCGATGCGCTGCTGGGGCTTAGCGGCGTCGAGGGGCGCAGGCCTGCCCTTGCTCACGGGGCCTATCATCTGGGGCTGCATGACGAGCGCCGCGCAATGGCCTGCCGCGTCCACCTCGATGGACACGGGCGACATGAGGGTCATCATCTCCACGCCCTCCGCGATGGCGCTCTCCACCTCGCTGGGCAGGGCCGTCATGTCCTCCAGCCTGCGGCGATAGACGACGCTGACCTCGGAGGCGCCGGCGCGCACGCTCGTGCGCGCGCAATCCATGGCCACGTTGCCGCCGCCGATGACGGCCACCTTCTTGCCGATGAAGTCGGGAACCTGCCCGTCGCCGATGCCGCGCAGAAGGTCCACGGCCGAGCTCACGCCCGGGGCGTCCACGTTGGGCAGGCGCAGCTTCTTGCCGGCGTGCGCGCCGATGGCCACGTAGACGGCGTCGTAGCTGCTTGTGAGGCCGTGCATCTCCTCGCAGCCAACGGGGCTTTCGTAGCGCACTGCAATGTTGGGCAGCGAGCAGATGGCGCGCACGTCCTCGTCGAGACGGGCGCGCGGGAAGCGGTAGGCTGGGATGCCGTAGCGCATCATGCCGCCTGCCTGCTTCTTCTCCTCAAACACTGTCACGTTGTGGCCCATGAGCGCCAAAAAGTACGCGCACGTGAGGCCCGAGGGCCCCGCGCCCACCACGGCGATGCGCCGGCCCGTGTCCACGCCGGGGGCAGGCACGGGCGCCTCGTCGGCGGGCAGCTGGTCCACGGCGAACTTCTTGATGCCGCGGATGTTGACGGGCGCGTCGATGAGGGTGCGACGGCAGCGCGCCTCGCAGGGGTGCTCGCACACAAGCGCGCAGGCCGTGGGGAAGGGGTTGTCTTTGCGGATGCGCGCGATGGCGCCGGCGTAGTCGCCCTGCGCGGTGAGCGCGATGTAGCCGGGCACATCCACGTGTGCGGGGCACATCGTTTCGCAGGGCACGGTCTGGCGCACAGCCGGCCCGCAGTGGTGGGCCTCGATGTGGCTTGCGTACTCGTCGGCGAAGTCGTCCATACCGGCAAGCACCTGGCGGGCCGTCTCGTAGCCGATGGCGCAGTCGGAGGCGTCGCGGATGACCTCGGCCAGGGCGCGCGCGTCGGCCAGGGTCTGCGCGTCTGCCGTGCAGTCGGCGATTTTGCCGAGCAGGCGCGCCAGCTGGGGCAGGCCGTCGCGGCACGGCACGCACTTGCCGCACGTCTGCGACGCGCCCACCTGGGCGAGCGTCACCTGCAGGGCGACCGGGCACATGCCTGCGGGCGTCGCGGCCAGGCGGCGCGTGAACTCGTCCATCACGGCGGCGTTCTTCGTGTCCGCCGATGTCTTGGGTACGACTGAAAGTTTGCTCACTGCTTCTCCCTCGATATGTAATTGGCACAGCGTACCAGTTCACAGCGGGGGAGTTGCAGTGACTTCGTGAAGGGCCGCCCGACGGCGGTGCGAGCGGCCCCTTTGGCTGGCTACTTCACCTTAATTGCAGAGAAGACCTCGGCGTCGGTGGCCTTGGCGATGGCCTCGCGGGGGTTCAGGAACTCCAGCTCCATGAGGAACGCCAGACCCTCCACGCGCGCGCCCAGGCGCTCTGCCAGCTTGATCTGGGCGACGGCGGTGCCGCCCGTGGCCACGAGGTCGTCCACGATGAGCACGACGTCGTCTTTGTCGAGGGCGTCCTCGTGAATCTCGAGCGAGGCCGAGCCGTACTCAAGCTCGTAGCTCTCGCTGATGGCGGCGCGGGGGAGCTTGCCGGGCTTCCGGGCGGGCACGAACCCCGCTTTCAGGCGGTAGGCCACGGGAGCGCCCAGCATGAAGCCGCGCGCCTCGGCGCCGATGACCTTCGTGATGCCCTTGTCCTGGAACGTGTCGGCAATCTCGTCGACGAGCGCGGCGAACGCCTCGCCGTCTTTGAACAGGGTCGTGACGTCTTTGAAGATGACGCCGGGGGTGGGGTAGTCGGGGATGGAGACGATCTTGCTCTCAAAGTCGTAGGCCATGGCTGGTCCTCCCATACGCGCCCGGGCTACGCCCCGGCATCAGTCAGCAAACCCCGCTATGATAAACCATTGTGCGGGGTACGGTTTTGCGCGTTGTGAAATGTGGCTCTCTATAAGTTGCGCCTGGCCTCCTGGCTAGATGAGGAAATGGTGAGCCCAAATTTCCCTTTAGACGCTTTTTAACGCTTCGCAACGCTTTCCGTCCCTCTAGACCCGGCGGACCCCGCCATCATAAAGCACCTTTTGCTATCATATTTTTTGGACGGTTGCCCGGGCGCGCGGGCGATGCCTCCCAAAATGGCGGGAGGTGGTTGCCTATGGACATCACATGGCTGTTCGACCTCGTTCGGTCGCTCTTTGGCCTGGCGAGGGTTGTTGTGGAGATGCTTTGGGAGCGAAGACGTGGAAGGTACGAGTACCAACCGCGCCATCTCGTTTCCAAGCGCAGAGGAAAGGCGCACAGAAAAAGCCGCTAGTAAGGGTTAACGGCCCCTAGCGGCTTCTCACGATAACGGCGTCGCCCGTTTCACCCCCGGGCTTCCGTCTGCCTACTATGGTACCTCATGACGAGAGACTTTGTCATGGTACGTGAATAGAATCCGCGATATTACTTTCTAGGCAAGTGCGTTTGCACAAGCACATCCCGTAAATCCTGCGCCGCGGTTTCGAGGGCCTCAATCCACTCGGGGCCTGCCTGGGTTGCGTTGGTGCCCTCCTCGGGCAGGTCGGTCTCAAGGAGCAGATGGTCAGGGGGAAT
>CAKUKJ010000331.1 GCA_934662525.1 uncultured Coriobacteriales bacterium
GCATGCGGCAGCTCCTCGGGCGTGAGCCCCGCGCCTTCGTCGGCCACCGAGCAGGCAAGCCTTTTGCCCTCCACCTGCAGGCCCACCGTGATCTGGGTGCCGGCGGGCGAGTATTTCGCCGCGTTCTGCACGAGGATGCGCATCGCCTGCTTCACGAGCGCCTCGTCACCCACCATGGGGCAGGCTGGCAGAGGCGCCGCGTCGTCGCGTGCACGCGGCCCGTCCGACTCCCCCATGCCGCACGTCTCCACCTCAGCGCCCTGCACGCACAGGCGGTAGGAGTGCGAGGGGTCGATCATGGCCGACTCCTCATAGACCTCGCGCACGACCGGACCCAGGTCGAAGCGCTCCTTGTGCATGTTCGTGCGGCCGGCGTCGCCCCTTGCCAAGAAGAGCAGCTGCTCCACGAGGTCCTGCATGTGGGTGGACTCCTGCTTGAGCGCGGCGATGGACTCGTCGAGCACGTCGGGGTCGGTCTTGCCCCAACGGTCGAGCATGTTGACGTAGCCTTGGATGACGGCGATGGGCGTGCGCAGCTCGTGAGACGCGTCGTTCACAAAGCGCATCTGCTGCAGCTTCGCCTCCTGCATCTGGCGAAGAAGGCCGTTGAGCGCCACTTCGATGCTGCGCAGGTCGTCGTCGCCCGTGGAGACGTTGGGCGCGTTGACGTTGGCCGTGTCGATGGCATGCTTGAGCGCCTCCATCTTGTCGGCCGTGAGGTCGGCGGAGCCGCCCAGCGGGTTGTCCGCCGTGGCCGACCCCATGGCCTCGGCCGTGAGCGCCAGGTCGTTGAGCGGCTTTAAGCGCCTGCGGATGCGGCGAGCCGCGAAAAGGCCGTCGAACAGGGCGAACACCTGGCAGATGCCGACGAAGCCGAGCACCATGGCGGCGGGGGGCAGGGCGTCCCATATAGGGAAGGTATACGTGACGTCGGGCGTCTCAACAGTCCAGACGGCCTGCGTCCAATCGGTCTGCCCACCCTCGACGCCGACGGTGATGCCGGGTGCGGCCACCATGTGGAAGCCGTCGAGAAAGAGCTCGTCGGGCAGGGAGAGGTTGGAGTGCGCCACGAACGCGAGCCCCAGCACGCAGACGAGCAGGCCGTCGAAGAGCAGGAACACGAGCAGCTTGCGCAGCCAGAGGTCCCAGGCGAGGCGGCGCGAGATGGAGCCGGCGAGCTTGGAGGTGCGCTTATGCTTCCCTGACGACATACCCCACCCCGCGCACGGTGCTCACGAGCTTGATGCCAAAGCGGTCGTCTATCTTGGCGCGCAGGTGTCGCACGTACACGTCGACGATGTTCGTCTCCCCCATGTAGTCGTACCCGCAGGCGAGGCTGGCGATCTTCTCGCGGGTGAGCACGATGTCCTTGTTTTCCATGAGCACGCGCAGCACCTCGAACTCGCGCATCGTGAGCTCGACAGGCGCCCCGTCGACGCGCACGAGCCGGCGCGAGGGGTCGAGCGTGACCTTTCCCACGCGCAAGACGCCGGGCGCGTCTGCACATGCAGGGGCGGCCGAAGAGCCCGGCGCAGCGGGGGTGGAGGCGGCAGCCGACGTCGCCGAGCCCGCAGGGACAGCCGAGGCTCCCATGCCGACCCTGCTCGCGCCGCTCCCTGTGGGACGGCCCCTCAGGATGACGCGGATTCTCGCCAGCAGCTCCTCTATGGCGAAGGGCTTCGTGATGTAGTCGTTGGCCCCCGCATCGAGGCCGGAAACCTTGTCCATCACCGCGTCGCGGGCGGTAAGCAGGATGACGGGTACGTCGCTTTCCCGCCGCACGCGTCGCAGCACCTCCATGCCGTTGAGCTGGGGCAGCATGACGTCGAGCAGGATGAGGTCCCAGCCCTGCTCCAGGGCAAGGTCGAGCGCAGACCGACCGGCGGCGGCCTTTTCCACCTCGTAGCCCTCGTGGCCCAGCTCAAGCTCCAGGAAGCGGGCGATTTTCTCCTCGTCCTCAACTATCAAGATGCGACCCTGCGCGCCCATACCGCCCAGCCTTTCAAATCAAGCGCAAACGGGGAGGTCCACCCGCTCGCAGCAAAGCCCGACAGGCATGGACCTGCCGGGCATACACGTTTCTCAGCCAATTATGAAGCCTTCGACGGCACAGAGGCGTTACTTCTCGGCATCAGTCCCCTTCACGTCGTTTTTGAGATGCGTCGCGCCGTCGGCGGCCTTGTCCATGATGTCGTTGACGTCGATGTGCACCTCATCGATACCCTCAAAGCGGTACTTGAAGTCGCAGAACAGGCCGATGACGAGCAACGGGATGGTAATCCAGAACGCGAAGAGCACGAGCAGGATAAGGACGAGCGTGGGCATGCTCAAGACGCGGCGCTGCCCGCGCTCCACCACAAAGGAGGTGTCCACCGTCTTGCGCAGCGCAGAGCGCAGCCAGCCCATGCAACGTCCCCAGGCAGCGGAGAAACCGCCGTCCTTCTTCTTGGTGGAACGCTCGTAGTCGCTTTGGGCCTGCGACATCTCGGCGCTTGTCTGGTACGCCTGGCTCGCGTCGGTGGCAAAGTGGGCGGTCTGGGCAGACTTCGCCTTGCCCGCACGCTCAAGCCACACGACGGCGTCGAGCACATCCTCATCGCAGGCGTCGAGCGCCTCGCGGGCCTCCTCAAACGTGACGCCGCACTTCTTGCAGATGAGCTCGGCCTTCTCAAACTTGTCCATGGCATGTCCTTTCTCGCCGGTGGGCTCTCGCGTATGCTCGAAACCCGGTGTCTGTTCGTCGGTAAATAAGGTACAGACGCCCGATTAACCGCCGAGCGGGGCAAGATTAAGCTTGGATGAAGATTATAGTAGGCGTGCTTGCCCGTGCACCCCCGCGCGCATGCAAAGATGAATCTCAAGAGAAAGGTGCGTTCATGCTCGTCAGCGCCGCCCCGATGCTCCGTGCCGCAGAAAAGGGCCATTACGCCATCGCGGCCTTCAACACCAACAACCTGGAGTGGACCCGTTCCATCCTCACCGCGGCCGAGCAGGCTCAGTCGCCCGTCATCATCCAGTGCACCTCCGGCGCCGCCAAATGGCAGACGAGCTTCAAGGTGGTCTCCGAGATCGTGCACACGCTCACCGAGACGATGGGCATCACCGTGCCCGTGGCGCTGCACCTCGACCACGGTACCTACGAGGACTGCTTCAAGTGCATCGAGGCCGGCTTCACCTCCATCATGTACGACGGCTCGCATGAGGCAGACTTCCAGGTGAACCTCGACCGCACGGCCGAGCTCGTGAAGGTGGCCCACGCCAAGGGCCTCTCCATCGAGGCCGAGGTCGGCGGCATCGGCGGCGTGGAAGACGGCGTGGCGTCGCTGGGCGAGGTGGCCGACCCCGAGCAGTGCCTGGCCATCGCCAACACGGGCGTGGACTTCCTTGCCTGCGGCATCGGCAACATCCACGGCGTGTATCCCGC
>CAKUKJ010000332.1 GCA_934662525.1 uncultured Coriobacteriales bacterium
GTCTATGACATGCCCACCCGTGTGCTCTTCGGCGCGGGATCTCTCAAAAACCTGGGCGACGAGAAACTGCCTGGAAAGAAGGCACTCGTCGCTATCAGCGCAGGCGGCTCCATGAGACGCCATGGCCAGCTTGCCGCCGTCGAAGCCCAACTCGATCGCGCCGGCGTCGAGCATCTGCTCTATGAGGGATTGCGCCCCAACCCCACTGATACATCGGTCGACGATGCCGCCGAATTAGCCGTGAACAACGGTTGTGACTTTATCGTCGCAGTGGGCGGCGGTTCCACTATGGACGCCTCCAAAGCCATCGCCCTCGTGGCCTCCAACGAAGGGTCTTGCTGGGATTACAGCCCTAGCTCCACAGGCGGAAAGAAAACCCCCGAAAACACTCCGCTCCCGCTAGTCGTCGTGACCACCTCTGCGGGAACCGGCTCAGAAGTAGACATGTGGTCGGTCATCACCAACGACAAAACGGGCGAGAAAACCGGATACCCTTCCATGTACCCGACCATCGCCGTGGTGGACAGCGACCTGATGATGAGCGTACCAGCCACTTACACCGCCTATCAGGGCATGGACGCCTTCTTCCATGCAGCTGAATCCGTCATCAACGTGAACGAACACGTTGTGGGTGAGATGTTTGCACTCAAGGCCGTCGAGCTCATTGCAAAATACCTGCCGCGCGCCGTCGCCAACGGTAGTGATAAAGAGGCCCGCAACAACATGGCCATCGCGAACACGCTGGCCGGTTATTACATGCTTTGCACCTCCGAACACACCATCGAGCATGCCATGGGTAGTAAACATCCGGAGCTGGTACACGGTGCGGGCCTGACCATGATTAGCCAGGAATACTTTGGTTTCTTCGCAGACCGCAAAGCCTGTGAAGGACAGATGGCGAAGATGGCCAGGGCCATGGGCATAAAAGACCCTCATGGAGGCGCGGACTTCATGTCTGCGCTTGAGAAGCTGATTGTCGACGTGGACTGCTCCGACCTCAAGATGAGCGATAACGGCATCACCCGCGCGGAACTTCCCGAAATCGTGGGCCTCTACCACAAAGTTTGGGGCGGCGACAACAACGCAGACCCCTTGAAGTTGAACGATGAGGATATCCTGGGCATTCTAGAGCGCAGCTACAAGTAGACAATTGTATGTTGACGGAGAGAAAACGCCCAAGGCACGCCAGTCCTGCCGCCACGAAAACCCCGAGCTTGCCCGCATGAAGAACTTGGTATCAATGCAGTATGCAGCACTGAATACTGCTTGACCCCCCCCTCCCGACGCACAGGGCGCGAAGCCGCCGCACGGGAGCTTCTGGGGCATGCCTGGGCCATGGTGACCAAGGACACTCCGAGCAACTGCATGGTGAGAGAAGTACCCATCATCAAGAGACCGCTTCGGGAATGACGACCAGAAAAAGGACCAGAGCAATGGAATCTATCACCGACAAGCACGAGATCGAACAAATTCAGGCAGAGCTGCTACCCCGCCTCATCAATGACTGGGCCTTGATTAGCGCAGGTGCCCCCAATGACTACAACACCATGACCATTGCCTGGGGTTCAATGGGCAACCTGTGGTGGCAGCCGGTCGTCGACGTCTACGTGGTGCCCACCCGGCACACCTACAAGTACCTGCAAGACAACGACGCCTTTACCGTGAGTTTCTTCCCTGCCGAATACCACCAGGACCTCCAGGTGCTGGGAACCAAATCAGGCCGTGACGGCGACAAGGTAGCGCTGACTCGTCTGACCCCCGTCGAGATCGACGGCTGCGTGACCTTCGCCGAGGCTGACACCACTCTGGTATGCAAGAAGATCTACACCCAACCCCTGGACGCCCACACCATCCCCGAGTTCGCCATGGAGGCCCATTATCAGAGCATGGAGCCCCACGACCTGTTCATCGGCCAAATCATCAAGGCGATACGCTGACAGGCCAGCAAGTCTTTCGAATGAAGCGATCTGACATGCGGAACCCGGGCACACTATGCGCAAGTGCGGCATCCCCATCAGACCGCAAGGTGATGAAGAATCCTCCATCGACGGGCTAAGGAGCGCGACCTGTTCCCGCAAGCATCCGAACGGGCCGCGCACCAAGCGCTATATGGACGGCATCTGGGCGCGCCGGCGGCGCAGTGCCGTTTCGTCGGCATGCTTGAGGGCATCATCGAGGTACCCAAGCAACTCTGCTCGTTGGCGAGGCAACCATGCACAGGCAGGAGCCGCGTTGCCGTAATGGTTGCCCAACAGATAGACCTCTTGGCGCGGTTCGAACAGCTCGACAAAGTTCCGCAGCTCGGATATGGACTCCAACTGCCCGGCCGGTTCAAACTTGCCGGCGGCGATCATCCCGGCCAGCTCCATACCGGCAAACGCCGTCATCGTGTGAATCATGATACGGTTGGGGGCAAGTCGGGAATACAGGTTCGCCGTGGCCTCGGCCGATTTCCTTGCCCATCTGCGCCAACACCGTGTCGAGCCTGCTCTCCGTCCCGACCGAGACGTCGGACATTCCAAGAGATGAAAGCCGTGCCAGCTCGGCATCAGACTTGTGGGCAACATCCGTCACACGGGCAAAACAACCTGTGGAGGTGCCGGGGAAACGCTGCCCTCGCCCGGCCATACCGCCCACACTAACGGAGCCTATCTTCACACGCAAGTAGCTAGTGACAGGCTTAGTTGCTCATTTTTTGTCCAGTGTACCGGTGCCGTCATTAACCTTAGGCACCCGAAACGTACAGATTGACTAAAAAGGAGGGAGGCCGTTTCCGACCTCCCTCGCTAGGGGATGATTACTATTCCCACTCTATGGCATCGGTTCTGCCGTCACGTCACTCCAGTTGCACCCAGTTTTCGGCACCGTCTCGAATCGAGCGCCGCTAGGTAACGCCATGTCGTGCTTCGTCGACTTCGGGGACAAAAGCTGGGGCAACTTCAAAACTTTTTCAAAACTCAAGGCTTTGAGTTTTCGTTTTTGTCCCAAAGGGCACAACGAGCCGCCTTTAGAGGCTCGATATCGACGAAAACGCCCGTTTTGAAACTCAGTCGTCCTTTATCGTGCAAGCCGCCAGCTGCGATTGCAAGCGACGTAAATAATTTTTCGCCAGGAGAGCATCCAAGTGCCGGGGCGTTTCCCTCGGCTGTTTCTTATCCGGGAAAACCCCGCAATAGCCCTACGCTACGCTCAGGACCCCTGCTCGCCGAGCAGCCACCTCGCGAGGTCCAGCACGAGCACGCCCTCCCGGGTATAGGCTTCATGCCTCGTGCGGGCGATGAGAACCTTTGGAAACGCGTCCCTGATGGACAGAAGCGGCGCGATCTCCCTCTCGAGCGTCGATTCGGAGCTGATGTCGTCGCTCACCTGAATGTAGACGAGCTCCGACCCTCTTTTTGCGACGAAGTCGACCTCCTTTTGGTAC
>CAKUKJ010000333.1 GCA_934662525.1 uncultured Coriobacteriales bacterium
GCCCACCACGACGACGTCATGGGTCTCGGTGGCGGATACTTGGTCGGCCACGGAGGCGGGCTGGGCGTCCCAGGGCTGCTGGGCCACGTCAGCCGTTTCACCGGCAGTAGAATCGGCATGAGCGATATCGGCAGCAGCAAAGCCAGAAGCAGCGGCGACACCCGCAGCAGCCATCGCCCCACCCACGAACGAACGACGAGAAACAGAAGCGTTCATAAGACCCTCCTAATCGGTCGAACATCCCCTTGTGGCAAGGCCGCATGCCAAACTCAGCAGTCAATCCCATGCGAGCTCTAATGCCGAAATCGTGCCTCGGGCCTTGCCGCGATCCAGCGATCGCTTTCGCGAAACCCCTTCCGCATGCGACCGCCTCCTTGGCACCTTACGCGCCTTGCGGTCCATCCGCACCAGACAGATGGTCCTGATTGTCAGGCTATCGGGCGCGCGCCTGACACTTTCAGCAAATTGTCAGGCGCGCTACCATAGGGGACGAGGGGTTCATCGCACAGCTTTGAAGACGACACACGAAATAGGGCGCTGCGGTGCATCAACGAGTCGCAAACGGGGCTGGGGGTCGAAGGGGGCAAACGAGGAATGGCAAAGACTGACACACGCTTAGGCGTCGTCACAGCGCTCGATGCGCTTATGCGCACCACGCCACTGGAACGAGTGAAAGTAACCGAGTTATGCCATGAGGCAGGAATCTCACGAGCCACGTTCTACGAGAACTTTCAGGACGTGTACGCCGTAACGACCTGGATGTGGGACTACCTCATGCAATCGACCCTCTACCAGGCAGGACTCACACTTGGCTGCTACGATGCCCATCTGCGCAAGTTCGAGGTGCTCCTACAACACCGCGAGTTCTTCGGCAACGCCATGCGCACCGTGGATTACGCATCCATCTGCCAACACGGAGGCCGACGCATGGCCGACCACATGGAACACGTCTTCACCACCAAAGCAGGCCGCGACTTCACCCCCGACGAGGCGCTGCAGGTCGAGTTCTACAACACCGGAGCCAAGCACATGACGCGTCACTGGGTGGAGCGGGGCATGGTGGAGAGCCCTGCACGCATGGCCCGCCTCTTCACCAGCTTCATGCCGGAGTTCGTGTTGGAGTATCTGGAGCCCGAGAAGTGAGAGATGTGGGCAGGGAATCAGCCGATCAAATTGACGCCTCAACCCAACGGTAACGTTCTACAAACGCTCAACACGGGCCGTCTACCCCATACGCACGCGGTCGAGGAGGTCGGCGCGGGTGTGGACGTCGAGCTTCTGATAAATGTGGCGCTTGTGAGTAAGCGCCGTGCCCTCGGAGATGCCGAGCTCATCCTGCACACGGGCAACGTCGTAGCCCTGAGCAAGAATGAGAAGGACATCCAGCTCGCGCGGGGTAAGGCCATAGACGCGAGCAAGGTTTGAGCAGGATGCCTCGATGCCTGCAGCCGTACCCCGCCCGCCAGCGTCCACGTCCATGCCCACATCGCAGCCGAGGGGTTCAACGGCCCCGTCCCGCACGCACCCGTTGCTTTCACGCCCGGCGGTATCGCGCCGCAAGCCGAGAGAGCGGTTCAACACGAGCGTGAGCGAGACAAAGCTCGCAATCATCGCGCAGATTGCCGAAACGAGGACGAACTGCCCCTCAATGGGCGTTGAGGCGACAAGGTAGCCCGACGGCCCTCCCAAAGAGACGCTCGTCACGCATCCCAAGGCAAACGACATGCGGCAGGCCATCACGGCA
This sequence comes from uncultured Coriobacteriales bacterium, assembly GCA_934662525.1. GTDB lineage: Bacteria > Actinomycetota > Coriobacteriia > Coriobacteriales > UMGS124 > UMGS124. The sequence goes on from CAKUKJ010000333.1 coordinate 1,745, forward strand.
CGGCCGTCAGCAGCGGCAAACGCTACAATCACGGCCGGGACGACTGCGGCGGCGGACCACAGCGCAAGCGTCGTCATGGAGACGGCGAACTTGAGCGAGAAGTCGCTTCCGGCATCCATGGGATAGAACGCGACGACGAACGCGGCAGCGACGACCCAGCACGCAACAAACGGGTCCCAATCACCCCTGAGTTGACGCGCCGTTATCTGGGCAAAAAGACCCAAGGCAACCCCCGCCAGGCCAAACAACCAGGTATAAGGGCTTGCGACGCCGTGCGCGCACCCCAGGAACTGGCCCATCATAAGCGAGACGCATCCACCAAGCAGAAGACCTGCGAGCAGGGGCCGCGCAGACACAGGTATCGGAGCGTCCCTCCGTGGCCCCACGTCGTCAGAAGAAGTCGACGTGCTGCCCAAAACACCGGCCTCGCCCGGCGCTTCGCCATGGCTCACGTCAATATGGGGATACGACGGCGACACTTCCGTGGCACCGAGCCCATTGTCCCCATCGGAGGCACGCACGGCCACACGATTGCAGGCGTCAAGCAGAGCAAACGAGACAACCGAGAGAGTCGCGGCGAAACATGGCATCCACTGGCTTGACCCGATTGCCGACGCTGCCGCGCATGCCAGGGTCAAAACCAACGCAAACACGACGCCCGACAGCACCGAAAACCCCGCATGCCGACCCCTGAGGACGTTGTCGGCGCGTTCAAGCCATAGGGTCGCAAGCATGCCGGCAGCCCCCGAACTGAGCGCGCTTCCGATGAAGACGACGGTTTTCCAAAAGGGCGCAGTTGGGCCCTCCCATACGCCGACGCCGCGCATGGCGACGAGCGCCATGAAGCCGACGAGCGTGCACGCCAAAACAACGCTGGGAAGGCTCCCGCCGGCCCAGCCCCTGCCAGAAACACCGCGACGATTGCGACGCGCATATCGCGCAAACCAGCCACAGCATACAAGCAAGAGACCAAAGGAGGTGCCGAACCATGTGGGGCCGGCGAACTCGCCAAGTGATTGTCCCCCTCGATATCCGTCGGCAATCAGGCCGACGAGGGGCAGCCAGCCCTGTGCGCATGCGACGCCCGCCGCCGACAGAAGGCCGACGGTACGCAAGGCAGACTCCTCTTTGGTTCCCCCAAACTGCATGGCATCAACCCGCCCGTCATCTTCCATGGGTCGTCATACAACAACCGAAGGCACGAATACCCAGGCTCAAACCTTACTATTATGCACAATCATAGGGCGACACACTGCCAAAACAATGTTTCGACCTGCGCCCCTTTCTCATCCCTGCTCATACGAAGCCGATGATTGCATAACAGGAAATGCAATCTACCAGCAAGAACGTCCTCTCATCCAACTCAGGAGATGCAAAACCCGCACACCATGGGCCACTATCTGCCGTGAGCAAGGGCAAGCCGGACGCCCGCCCAGCCGCGCTCTCGCTCACGCACCGTACGCCAACCAACGCAAGGAGGAACGCATGGAAGGAACGAACGGCATCTCCCGCAGGGGCTTTGTGGCAGGCGCGGCAGGGGCTGCTGCCGCCGCAGGCATGGCAGCCGGCACCGCACGCGCCGACGCCGCCAACACCGACAAGCCCTGGCTGCCCGAAAGCTGGGACTACGAGACCGACGTCTTGGTCATCGGCTACGGCGGAGCCGGGCAGTGGGCG